>CAOMHR010000220.1 GCA_948482865.1 Christensenellaceae bacterium | reverse complement strand
ATCGCGCGCGAAACTTTTATGCTGCCGTCGTCGCGCATAAACCGCTTTATTTCGCCGGCAATCATAGGTACGGCGTAAGTGGAAAACCTTACCCCGAAACTTTCGTCAAAGCCGTTGATGGCTTTTAAAAGCCCCATACTTGCAAGCTGGTATAAATCGTCGTACTCCACACCCTTACCAAGGTAGCGCCTTACAATGCTCTTTATTAAGTTGTTGTTTTCCAGCAGCAGGGTTTCTTTCGCCGCCCCGTCGCCGTCTTTTGCCTTTCGTACTAAATCATTCGTCTGACCGACGTCAAGCATTCTCCACTTCCGCTTCAAAACTTTTCGACATATACACAACCGTGCCTTCGCCCTGGATTGAGTTTACCGAAAATTCATCCATAAAAGTCTGCATTATGGTGAAACCCATTCCCGAGCGTTCGTCGGAAGGAAGCGTTGTAAAAAAGGGCTGAACGGCTTTGCTTATATCGGGTATGCCCTTGCCCGTGTCGCTTACCTTTATATGTAGTTCTTTGCCTTCTATCTCGCACTCTACGGTGACAATGCCGAGATTACCCCTGTATGCGTGTACCGTACAGTTGGTGACCGCTTCCGATACGGCGGTCTTTACGTCCGAAAGCGCCGAAAGCGAAGGATTGAGTTCAAGACAAAAAGCAGCAACGGCGTCGCGCGCAAACGCCTGGTTGCGGGGAAGTGAATAGAATTGAAGTTTAAGATAGTTGCTCGTCATACACGCACCTTTATTATTCCGCCTTGGGTATCAGGGAATATATTCCGCTTAAATTTAATATTTTTTCTGCCGCAAAATTGGGCTTGTCAAGATAGAGCGGCGTATTCAGCTTTGCCGCTTTTTTATACCTGCCTATTAAAAAGCCTATGCCCGTGGAATCCATAAACGCAACGTCGGAAAGATTTATCACAATTTTTTTTGCGTTTGCGTTATCTTCTATAAGTTTATCGCAACGGGCGCGGGCGTCCTGTGCGGAACATTCGTCCATTTCGCCGGAAAGGTATATGTATAACGTCGACTCCTGCACCAGTCCCGAAACTTTCATAATTTTTCTCGCTC
>CAOMHR010000219.1 GCA_948482865.1 Christensenellaceae bacterium | reverse complement strand
CTTTCAATACTCCCTGGGGCGCGTGTCCCGAATGTTCGGGGCTTGGTTTCAGGCAGGTTGTAGACCCCGATTTAATATGTCCCGATAAAACCAAATCGTTGAATGAAGGCGCTATAAAGATAAGCGGTTGGAATCTCGATTCTTCGTCTATGACGCAGATGTATCTTAAATCGCTGTCAAAAGTTTATAATTTTTCAATGGACGTGCCCGTAAAAGATTTGCCCGAAAAAATTTACAATATTCTGATGTACGGCAACGGAGGCGAAAAAATTGAAATGGAATACAACGCCTATCATTTTTCGGGCAGTTTTGAAAAGTCGTGGGAAGGCTTTGCCAACAATTTGCAACGCCGCTATTCCCAGACAAGTTCCGACGGCGTAAAATGGGATATCGAAAGATATATGCGCACTTCCGACTGCCCCGCGTGTCACGGTAAAAGGCTTAAAAAAGAAGCGCTTGCCGTAACGGTCGGCGGTAAAAACATAATGGAAATATGCGAGCTTGCCATTGACGATTTAAAATCTTTTACCGATTTTTCGTTCTTTACAAAGACCGACCATATGATAGCCGACAGCATAATAAAAGAAATTGACAGCCGTCTAAGTTTTTTACAGAACGTGGGGTTGGGCTATCTTACGCTTGCACGCGGAGCGGCTACATTGTCAGGCGGTGAAAGCCAGCGTATACGTCTCGCAACCCAGATAGGCAGCGCGCTTACGGGCGTACTGTATATTCTTGACGAACCGAGCATAGGTCTTCACCAGCGCGACAACCAAAAACTGTTGAACTCTCTTTTGGGTCTGCGCGATTTGGGTAATACCCTTATTGTCGTTGAACACGACGAAGACACAATGCGGGCTGCGGATTATATAGTAGATATAGGTCCGCACGCAGGCGTTCACGGCGGCGAAGTAGTGGCGAGCGGAAGTATACAAGACATTATGGACGAGCCGCGTTCTATAACGGGCGACTATCTTGCTGGCAGAAGAGAAATAGAAATCCCCGCCGAGCGCGTCCGTTCTGACGGCAGGGTTTTAAAAGTTGCCGGCTGTAAGCAGAATAACCTTAAAAACGTAGACGTTGAAATTCCGGTCGGTCTTATTACCGCGGTAACGGGCGTTTCGGGCAGCGGCAAATCAAGCCTTGTAAACGAAATAATATATCCCTATCTTGTAAACAATCTTAACGGCGCGCGCCAGCAGCTCGGCAACGCGGAAGCATTTTACGGAACCGAATATTTTGACAAGGTAATAGCTATCGACCAGCAGCCGATAGGCAGAACACCCAGAAGCAATCCCGCGACATATACCGGTGTATTTACAATGATAC
>CAOMHR010000218.1 GCA_948482865.1 Christensenellaceae bacterium | reverse complement strand
AAAAAGTCCTGCATATAACTATTTTTTGCAATTTCAAAAAAAATAAGGGTATCCCGTTAAAGGATACCCTGAATTCTGAACAATTAATCGTTGTGACAGCAGGAATTGTAAAGACCGTACTGTGCGGCATAATACGCGTCAAAACATCCGCAACCGTTACAGGTATTGCAGTTATTTGAAACGTTTCTGTTTATTCCGAATTGTTCGCCTATCGAATTGCAACCGCAGCCGCAACCGTTGTTGTTTCTGCCGTTGCGCCAGTTGTTGCAACCGCATGAATTACAGCCGCAGTTATTGCAACCGCAGCAATTGCGGCGCCTGTTGCGGCAACCGCAGTTGTTATTATGACAGCCACAACCGGAAAAAAGATTTAAGAGTCCGACCCAGCCACAACAATTATTACAATGATTACACATTTGTATATATTTCCTTATTCTTTAGATTACGCGCGAAGGTTTTCCCCCTCGTCCCATATTCCATTATATGAAAAGGCACGGTCGTTTTGCGACCGTGCCTTAAAAATTATTTAATTATTATTTGCCGAAATATCTCTTCAAAAGACCTGCAAAACCTGCGCCGTGTCTTGCTTCGTCCTTAGCCATTTCGTGAACGGTGTCGTGAATTGCGTCATACCCCAACTGCTTTGCGCGTTTAGCAATAGCAAACTTACCTTCGCATGCACCTGACTCTGCCGCCGCGCGGAGTTCAAGATTCTTCTTTGTTGAAGCAGTTACAACTTCGCCCAAAAGCTCTGCAAATTTTGCAGCGTGTTCAGCTTCTTCGTAAGCGTAACGCTTGTACGCTTCCGCAATTTCGGGATAACCTTCACGGTCTGCAACTCTTGACATAGCAAGATACATACCTACTTCGGTACACTCGCCGTTGAAATGCGCGCGGAGTCCTTCAAGTACTTCTTTATCTTCAACTTGTCCGTCGCCTATGACATGCTCGCAAACATATTTGCTGTCCGCCGAAACCGGCTCAAACTTCTTTGCCTTACATACGGGACAAACTTCTACATCGTCTGCTACTATTTCACCGCAAACTACACATTTTTTCATTATAAAAACCTCCGAAAAAATTTAATATGCTTATAGAAAAATTATAACACATCAAAACATAATTATCAATAAAATTTTTACCAAATTTTACCTGTCAAAATGAAATTTATTTCACACAAAATTAAGAAGATCCGAAAATTTCTCCGCAAAATGCGTTGCTCCCGCCGCTTCAAGCTGGGATTTGGTTCTGTATCCCCACAACACAGAAACAGATTTCAATCCTGCGTTCTTTGCCGTTTGCACGTCGGTTTCTCCGTCGCCTACAAATATACACTCGTCGCTTTTCAGCCCCATAATTTCCATTGCCTTTATAGTTGCGGCGGGGTCAGGTTTTAAGGGATATTTCCCGCTTTGACCCAAATATACACTGAACCCGAATTTGTACAGCAACTTATTACAAACGTTTTCCGTCGCGCGT
>CAOMHR010000217.1 GCA_948482865.1 Christensenellaceae bacterium | reverse complement strand
ATATTTTTTTCAAGTTTAATATCTTCCTGTAAGTCATAAATAATTCCGTCTATCTTTACCCTGCCGTAACCGCTCTTTTTATAACTTGCAAGCTCCTTTACAAACTCGCCCTTTTTACCGCGGAACACGGGGGCTTCAACCATAATTTTACTGCCTTCGGGCATAAGCATTACCCTGTCGGCAATTTCGTCAACGGACTGACGGCGTATTTCCCTGCCGCATTCGGGACAGTGCGGAATGCCCACGCGCGCAAATAAAAGCCTGAAATAGTCGTAAATTTCAGTCACCGTTCCAACTGTTGAGCGCGGATTGTGCGAAGTGGTTTTCTGGTCTATCGATATTGCAGGAGAAAGCCCGTCAATTAATTCAACGTCGGGTTTTTCCATCTGTCCCAAAAACTGTCTGGCATATGACGAAAGACTTTCAATATACCGCCTTTGACCTTCGGCAAATATTGTATCGAATGCAAGCGTAGATTTACCGCTGCCGGAAAGCCCCGTAAACACGGTAAGCGTGTTGCGGGGAATTCGTACGTCGATATTTTTAAGATTGTTTTCTTTTGCGCCTTTTACGTAAATTTCTTCTTTCATCGTCCTTTACTCTTTAACATTCTTTTCTTTAATTCCGATATCGTTTCGCGTATCTCTATCGCTTTTTCAAAATCAAGCTGGTTTGAAGCAAGTTTCATCAATGCTTTCAGTTTTTCGATTTCGTTCGGAATATCTTTCAGCTTAATATCGTCGGTAGTGGTTTTTTTGCCCGTTATTCCTATCGTATTCCTTACTTCTTTTACAATGGTTTTCGGAATAATACCGTGCAAACTGTTATACTCTGTCTGAACTTTTCTTCTTCTCTCTGTTTCGTCTATTGCACGGCGCATGCTGCCCGTAATCGTATCCGCATACATTATAACTTTGCCTTCCGAATTTCTGGCAGCCCTGCCTATCGTCTGCACAAGCGAAGTTTCGCTTCTCAAAAACCCTTCTTTGTCGGCGTCGAGTATGGCTACAAGTTTTACTTCGGGCAAATCCAGTCCTTCCCTTAAAAGGTTTATACCGCAAAGAATATCAAATTCACCGCTTCTCAAACCGTTGATTATGTCTATACGCTCCAGAGCGTCTATGTCGCTGTGCATATACCTTACTTTTAAACCGTGTTCTTTTAAATAATCCGTAAGGCTTTCAGCCATACGTTTGGTGAGCGTTGTCACAAGCACCCTGCCATTATCCGCAATCACCTTATTCACTTCGCCGAAAAGATCGTCAATCTGCCCTTTTGTGGGGCGCACTTCTATTTCGGGGTCGACAAGTCCCGTGGGACGGATAAGCTGTTCTACTATATTTCCCGCTTGTTCCAATTCGTACGGTGCAGGCGTTGCGGAAACGCAAATAAGTTGCGGAACGCGAGCGTCAAACTCTTCAAACGTGAGCGGTCTGTTATCGTAAGCCGATTTAAGACGGAAGCCGTAACCGACAAGATTTTCTTTGCGTGAACGGTCGCCGTGATACATTGCGCGAATCTGCGGAATGGTCATATGG
>CAOMHR010000216.1 GCA_948482865.1 Christensenellaceae bacterium | reverse complement strand
CCGGAACGTATACGACAATATGTACGACAAACAAAAACGCCTTTACTATCACGGCTGGGACTACTCTAAAACGGCGTTCTGGGCGGATAAAAAGACGGGGC
Organism: Christensenellaceae bacterium; assembly: GCA_948482865.1. Lineage (GTDB taxonomy): Bacteria > Bacillota > Clostridia > Christensenellales > Borkfalkiaceae > Coproplasma. Next base: position 1,440 of record CAOMHR010000216.1, on the reverse strand, counting down.
TTTCAAAAAGTTTCTGGCTGCGTTCGGTCGGGTGGTATACGGTAGGGCTTGTAGACTGCATATGCTATCTTTCAAGCGGCGCGAGCGACGCAAAGACCAGCCTTGTAAAAATTTTCAGGGACACCATAGAAGGGCTTGAAAAGTACATAGACGCCGATAGCAAAATGTTCTGGCAGGTTGTTGACCAGGGCGGCAGGGAAGGCAACTACCTTGAAACTTCGGGCAGCGCAATGATAGCTTACGCAATGATGAAGGGCGCAAGGTTCGGATATTTGGACAAACGCTACGCAAAACTGGGCGAAGAAGTGTTTAACGGTATATGCAAAAAGTATCTGACGGAAACGGACGGCAAACTCAATCTGGGCGGCATCTGCCTTATGGCCGGGTTAGGTCCCGAAACAAACCGCAAGCGCGACGGCTCTTACGAGTATTACATTTCGGAACCGGTCGTTGAAAACGACGCAAAGGGAACGGGGCCGTTTGTAATGGCTTATACGGAAATTCAACAGTTATAAAATTTAAGGCGGACCGCCGTACAGCGGTCCGCCTATGTTTTTTGGTAATCGGTGGGGGATACCCCGTAATATTTTTTAAACACGCGCGAAAAATACAGCGGTTCGGCGAATCCGCACGCTTCGGCTATCTGTGATACGGTATAGCCCGAGTACTGGTTTGAAATTCCGCTTTGCAAAAGATTTTTCGCAAGTTTCATACGCTCGCCAGTCAGAAATTCAAGCGGGGTCGCGCCCGTCTCTTTTTGGAAAAGTTTCCGCACGTAGTCATAGTTGAGCGGGAGCTTTTTTATTGCCGCTTCCAATGAAAAGGTCACTTCCGACAGGTTGTTAAGTATTTCGGCTCGCACCGTTTCAGTCACGGGCGAGTACTTTATGCTCTCTGAAAACGCCGTTGCCAACGCCACCAGAAGCCCGCCCAGCGCAGATAAAACAAGCTCCTTTTTGGGGATTTGCGCATTCACATAAACTTGCACCTGCAACGCCGTTTTATAAACTTCGTTGCGCGCGTCGGGGATAACTGTCACGTCCTTAAAGGGCAGCAGAGCCTTTTCCACTGTAATTATAATCGCGTTCCGCGCTGAGTATTCCGTGAGCGGCGGAATCACGGCAAAGCTGTTTGCGGGGACAGAAAAGGTTTTGGCAGCCCGCAAAATTTGCGCGTTTGTCTGCGGTACGGCAATTTCAAAATGCTTGCTGAACCGCTTGTTTTCGCCGTCCGCGGCTACAACCGAAGTTATCGTATTCATATCCGTATTGTACCATAAAATATCTGTTTTGTGCAAATAAATTTATAGTTTCAAAATCATGTTGACAATTTATTGAAATTGTGATAAAAAGTAAAAGAAAGTAGAAACAAATTGGAAAATGTAGAAATTTGTTAAAAATATATAAAAATTTACCAACCGGTAAAAAGGTAATAGATACG
>CAOMHR010000215.1 GCA_948482865.1 Christensenellaceae bacterium | reverse complement strand
CGCTGTTCCTTGCTCTTCCTGCGTTTGCATGCTACCGCTATGATTATTATCAACAGTATCAATACCGCAAGACCTATCGCCAGCCATGCCCAGATTGGAAGCCCGAGCCAAGTCTTAGTCACAAAGTCCTTTACGTTGCCGACAAACGCCGCCGCGCCGCTCTTGGGTACGGTGTAAGTCGTCTGCGGCGTTGTAGTCAGTCCCGTCATAGGGTCTACCGTCTGGTTCTTGAACTCTACGTTGCCTGCGTCTGCACATTCAGGGTCTATATACGCCGCTACTATGTATTTGTTGCCGCCCTTCAGCTCTACGTTCTCCAACGGTTTGCCTTCCGTATCATAGTACAGCGTGCGCATTACCAGACTCGGTTCCGCGCCCGTCGTCAACGCCGTCAGCCAGTTGGGCAGGTTCAGGCTTGCGCCGTTTTTGCCAAAGTTCCACGCCCCGCTTACCGTCGTGTCTATGACGTATTTCCCTATGCTCCACTTGAACGCCGCCGTCCTGCCGCCGTCCGTTACTTCGGGCAAATCAGTTGCCGCGCCTTCATCTGCCAGAGCTGATTTTACAGGCGTTTCTACCGCGACGGGCATAGCGAAGATATAATTCCCCGCATACTCCGCTTTGATATTTATAACCGCTTTATAATTGCCCGCGTCCCTACCTTCGTTTATCGAGTTCGCCGCAAACTCCATATATTCCGAGTCGAAATTGTCGAGCATCGGTTCAAGCTGTTGCGTGTCGCCGTTGAATATCAGCTCCGCCCCGTCTTTCAACGTCGGTACCGCAAGCACCACGGGGTTTACCTTGAAATTAAGATTGGTTGAAGTGAGAATATAACTTTCTTCAACAGACTCCGTTAACGTAACTACAATTTTATAATCGCCCGCATTCAGTTTTGAAAAATTAAATCCGTTCCTTATTTCGTCGGCTATAAGTTCGGTTTCGTCCTTATTGTACAGCGATACTTTGTAGAAAGACGTATCCAACGCGAGCGAAGTTTTGCGGTTTGTCAAAACATAAGTATCCGTTGCGTTTACGCTTCCGCCGAACGTAATCGACGTAACCGTACCCGCAGTCAGATCGACCGGAGTTTTATTTTCACCGACCCAAACTTTTTTATATTCGGGCTGTTTATCGGAAAATTTAAGTTCGTAAGGGTCAACGCCGTTAATCTGGGTCATACCGTCAAGAAACGCGCGGACGTACACCTGCACGCGGCTGTTAGAGCTTGCGCCGAGACCGCCTTCGGAAGTAGGTTTAATTATTTCGTCAATACCGCCTGTAATGAAAGCGTTCAGATCGGGTTCGCCCGTTGCGGGGTCGACTTTATAATATTCGTATCTTATAAAAGGATAAGCAGGGTCGGTTTCGGGTACGTCGAGTTTATAAATATAATAAGGCACGTTAAAACCGTCTTTTACTTCGTTACCGTCGGCGTCTTTAAGCGTTGTAACCACCCAGTTGGCGGAAATTTGCTTTCCCGTTATACCCTTTTTCATCAAGCAGCCGGCGTGTCAGGGCGAGCGCGTCCCGTTCGAATTCC
>CAOMHR010000214.1 GCA_948482865.1 Christensenellaceae bacterium | reverse complement strand
TTTTGCTTGACAGGGGTGCGGAAGTATTTGTTTACGACGACGTTATCAACGATAGCATTATCGCCGTAATGAACGGTCTGGCGACGGACGGGGCGCATATAGTTACGGCTGAAACTTATGCCGACGCGATTGGCGCGTGCGATATCCTTGTCGTAAGTCCGGGAATTCCCATAGACAACCCTTTGCCCGTTGCGTTCAGAAAACAGGGTAAACCGATTATAGGCGAAGAAGAGTTGGGCGCACTGTATCTCCGCGCGACTTCTATTGCTGTGACAGGAACGAACGGCAAAACCACTACCGTTTCCATGATGAATTCGGTTTTGGAAAATGCGGGTAAAAATTCGGTAGCTTGCGGAAATATTGGCAATCCGCTTGTAGGTGTGGTTGAAAAACTGGATTTTGACGATTATGCGGTAATTGAAATTTCGTCATTCCAGCTGGAGACTCTTTCAAGTCTTCGTCCCCATATTGCGGTTATCACCAACATATCCGAAGACCATTTGAACCGTCATTACAATATGGAAAATTACATATTTTTGAAAAACAAAATTCTCCGCAATCTTAGAGAGAGCGAATATGCCGTTTTAAATTATGACGACGAGACGGTAAGGGGCTTTTCTCAGACAACTAAGGCGAAGGTCGTGTACTTTTCAATAAAAGGACGCATTGACGGGGCTTATTACGAAAACGGCGCAATTTATTTCAACGGCGAAAAATATTTTGAAGTTGAAGATATGATGATAAGCGGCGAACACAATATAAAAAATGCGCTTGCCTGCGTTGCCTGTGCTCACATATTGGGGCTTGACAAGTCAAAGGTTGCTGAAGCGCTCTGCGGGTTTAAAGGCATTAAGCACCGCATTGAACAGATACGCAAGGTAAACGGAGTAACTTATATCGACGACAGTAAGGGGACAAATGTTGACGCAACTTTAAAGGCGGCGGCAGCTATGGGAGAACCTACCATAATCCTGCTTGGCGGTCAGGACAAAGGCTACGATTACGAACCTTTATTTGAATCGCTTAAAACCGGCAGAATAGTCCATGCAGTGCTTTACGGCGAAAACAGATTCAAACTTTTGAATGCGGCTATTAAGTCGGGATTTGTAAGTTTTTCGCTCTGTGCCGAATTTAACGCGGCTGTAAATCTTGCGCAGTTTATCGCAAAGTCGGGTCAAACCGTTTTGTTAAGTCCCGCAAGTTCCAGCTTTGACAGTTTTGCGAACTATGAAGAACGCGGCGACGCTTTCAAAAAAATAGTGGACGGAATAAATGAAGTTTCATAAGCGCGTAAAAGCGTCGGCGACAAATAAATCTGCTCCTGCGGCGGTAAAACCGGAAAAGCTGTTTGCTTCCGCGGGATTGGCGGGCAAAAAACTCACAAAAGCGGGAGATATCCCGCTTTTAATTTGTGTTTTTGTTATGGCTTGCTTCGGCTGTCTGATGATATATTCCGCAAGCTCGTATACAGCTGAAGTTCTTTATAACGACAGTCTTTATTTTGTTAAAAAGCAGCTCTTGGGTGTGGGACTCGGTACTGCGGCTATGGTGGGAAT
>CAOMHR010000213.1 GCA_948482865.1 Christensenellaceae bacterium | reverse complement strand
TTATAAATCTTTTTGACGAGCTGTACGAAATAAATCTCAATATTCCTGCGCGTCACAACGTTTATAACGCTATGGCAGCGTCTATGTGCGCAAAACTTCTCGGGATAAAAACGGAATACGTTGCTAACGGTCTGAGCAATCTCAAAAAAGTAGCGGGCAGGCTCGAACACGTTGCAAAGTATAACGGCGCCGACATTTTTGTGGATTTTGCTCATACGCCGGACGGATTGGAAAAATCTTTGCAGGCTTTAAAAAAACTATGTGAAGGCAGAATGTATTGCCTGTTCGGTTGCGGCGGTAACAGGGACAGTTCTAAACGTCCTTTAATGGGTAAAATTGCGGCGAAATATGCGGATTTTTGTATTATCACGTCTGATAATCCGAGATTTGAAGACCCGTACGACATTATAACGCAGATTGAAGAAGGTATAAAACCTACCGGAAAATCTTACGTAACAGTCACCGAAAGGGAGACTGCGACGGAGTATGCAATTAAACTTTTGGAAAAGGGCGATATCCTTCTCGTTGCGGGTAAGGGCGGGGAATACTATCAGGAAATTATGGGAATAAAACATAGCTATAACGACAATACGGTTATTAAAAAAATTATCGGTTGAATAAATGAAACTTTATATTTGGGGAATGCTGGCGGCGTTTTTGGCGTCGCTTACGCTGATGATGATTATACTGCCGATATTGAAAAGGCTTAAAGCCGGGCAGTATATTCTTGGATACGTTAAAGAACATAAAAATAAAAGCGGTACGCCCACAATGGGCGGACTTGCTTTTATTGTTGCAATTATAGTAGTCGGATTTTGTTTTTTCGGTTTTAAAGACATCAGGGTAAATTTGACTTTGTCTGTAACGGCTGGCTTTACGGTCGTAGGTTTTTTGGACGATTTTTTAAAGATTTACCGTAAGGATAACGGCGGATTAAAACCTTATCAGAAAATTATTTTTCAGGTGGCGATTGCAACGGTTGCCGCGGTATTCTGCTATCTGAATGATTTGTGTTATGTTTATCTTCCTTTTGCTGGCGGCAAATCGGTGTTTTTGGGCTGGGGAATAATTCCGCTTGTAATTTTGATTTTTACCGCTACGGTAAATTGCGTAAACCTTACGGACGGGCTTGACGGTTTGGCGGGCGGAACGTCAACGGCGTATCTTTTTATTATGGGGCTGATATTGTCCGTTCAGTCGGACAAGTCGTCCCTTCTATGCTTTATCTCAGTTGGCGCGCTTGCAGCATTTTTGCTGTTTAATGCAAACCGCGCTTCGGTATTTATGGGCGATACAGGTTCGTTGGCTCTCGGCGGATTTATCTCGTGTGTTTCGGTATTTTCGGGAAATTCTCTCTATATTCCGCTGCTTGGAATAATGTTCGTGGTTTCAGGAATATCGGTGATAGTGCAGGTAATATATTATAAACGGACAAGGCGTCGAGTGTTTCTGATGGCACCCCTGCATCACCACTTTCAGATGAAGGGATATACGGAGTGTAAGATAACTTACGCATATGTATTGATTACTGCTCTTGTCGGAATATTATCATTATTATTTGTGTGAGGAACAAATGTATTTCAAAAATCAAAAGTTTATGGTAGCAGGAATGTCAAAGTCGGGGGAAAGCAGCGCGCGGTTTTTGCTTG
>CAOMHR010000212.1 GCA_948482865.1 Christensenellaceae bacterium | reverse complement strand
TAAGAGATACTACATAGCAGAGTGTGTCTCTTTCGGGAGCCACACTTTTTTTGTTGTCTTTTTGTCCCCGTGCCTGAGCAGAACGACAGCTTACATATATGTCACCGTGAGCGTAGCCGAACGGTCCCTACGGTAACGTGTCCTTGTCACCCTGAACGAAGTGAAGGGTCTCTTATGGTAACAGTAGAGAATATGGGATTCTTCGGCTTCGCTTTGTGAAAATTATTTTTCTAACAGCAAAATAATTTTCTACAAACCTTCGAGCTTACGCTCTCGGGCAGAATGATAATGAAAAAAATAATTAAACCACGTCATCTGATATCCGCGCAAGCGGGTGCAGAGAACCTCTCTTAAACTTGCCGCCGCCCTATGGCGGCGGCAGGTGAAGAAGGTAAAAGGAGAAAATTATGAAAATTAAAAGCAGAAATTTATTAACGGCAATACTGGCTTTGTTATGCGCAGTAACGGTCGCGCTCGGCGTAAGTTTTGCATTGCCTGAAAATAAAGTCAACTCGGCAAATGCTGTGACGACTGTCCAGCCAACGATAGAATTTGGAGAAGTGAGATATTTTTCTGCCCAAAGTTGGCCGATGGAATGTGATTATTCAACTATGGTTACAACGCCTACTCCCTTGGTTGTTTCGACAAGTGCAATGGCGGTACACGCTACGTCTCCGGTATCATCGCCGTATGCTGTTGTTTGTGCTGCCTTACCTATAACGCTTACAATTACCGTTCCTGCATATACGGCATATGTGATAGATTATGAAACATCTTTCAATATGGAAATAGTGAATGCCGGAATGCAAGCAAGACTTGACGATAATTGGCAAGATACTCCGTTTGATTCTTACCCTTTGTATAATATTAAACAATTGGCTTCATGTGGTTCGGGATGGAGTGGATTGCATCATTGGAATTATTACTTGTCAAAAGTTGGAAATTATGAAGGTTACGGACTTGTGCTTTATAATGATACTGCAAGTCCGGTAACAATAAAGAAATATGCGTTTTATAGCGTACACGCTGATGTTGTTGGTGCTTTGAATATTTCTTTTGAATTTACAAGTTTTACCGTTAATGCGGTAAAAATCGGAGTGCCAACCACAAATGATGCAACGCCCAAGACATATGACGATACGACTAAGTCTTTTGGTTTTACATATGACTTACCTGCTGTTGAAGATTACGATCAAAACATATCGTACTCAACAGCCTATAAAAATATTAAAACTACGGTAGAAGCAAAGGACTATGACGGCAATACAATAAATTCGTCTAAATATGAAATAGAAAATCTTGATGCAAACGGGCTACCTACTTCAGCAAACGGAACATTGAAGGCAACGGAAGCAGGAGTATATACAGTAAAGTTTAACCTGACGTCAGACGCGATAACAAATGGAATCAAATGGACGGACGGCAGCACGGGAGAAAAGACGCTTACGTTTGAAATCAAACGCAAAGGAATACCCGTGCCGGTAGTGCAGAACTCCACGCAAACGTATAAAGGAGCAGAATACGAGTTTGGATTAAGCGGCTATGACAAAGACTTAATGAGCGTCCCCGGCGGCGGGTACACGTCAAACAACGGCAGTAATATCAGCTGGGATAATACGGCAGGCTCGGAGAAGTTCAAAGCAACGGACGCCGGCGAGTATACCGTGAAATTCCATATGGACA
>CAOMHR010000211.1 GCA_948482865.1 Christensenellaceae bacterium | reverse complement strand
GGTGTGCCATTTTACCGCAGACTGCTCTGTTCCGCCCGAAAGAATGGCGGACGCGGTCAACGTGTATCTTCCAGACGATATCAGGGTTTTGCAGTCGGCGCAAGCTCCCGAAGATTTTGACGCTGTAAACAGCGCAAAGAGAAAAACCTACTGCTACCGCGTTTATCTTTCAAAGCGTAACAACCCATTAAAGGACAGATATGCCGTAAATATTAAGCACGCTATAAATTTTGAAAAACTTGCATACGCCGCTAAAATGTTTGAAGGCGAACACGATTTCAAAGCGTACTGCGCGGCAGGTTCGCAGGTTAAAACAACGGTCAGAACAATCTATTCGGTTGAAGTAAAAACAAGAGAATTCCGCGGCAGCGCGGACGTTGAAATTTATGTAACGGGCAACGGTTTTTTGTACAATATGGTCCGCACCATTGCGGGAACTATGCTGGACTTTGCGGCAGGCAGGCTTGAAGAGCGCGATATAATAAATTCGCTCGAAAACGGGGACAGAAACTCTGTCGGAAAAACAATGCCGCCGCAGGGGCTTACTCTGGAAAACGTAGACTACGGAATTAAACTGTTTTAATTTATTTTACAGTTTTTTCACATATCGGTTTTATTTTTAACATTTAGCGATAATATAATTTAAGGTAGGCACAGATAACCGCAAAACGGTGAAACGCGCCGCAGCCGTATTGTCGCTTTTCGGCAGGTGGAGATTATGGATTTTTTCAAATACGCAGACTTTGCGGAAAACTTTGTTGGCACAAACAACTTCTGGCTTATTTACCTTGTGGGCGGTCTGTGTTTTTTAATCGTTTTTATATTTCAGGCGGTTGCGCTTTTCACTATTGCAACCAATGCGGGATATAAGCATAAGTGGATGGCGTTCATTCCCTTTTTCAATACTTATTATATAGGCGTGTGCGCACAGAAAAATAAGTGTTTCAACGCCATAAATGCAAAGACGGTGGGCATAATTACCGCCGTTTTCGAGTTTGTTCTCGTGGCGGCTTACATTGTTTATCACGTTGCCTATTCGCTTGTCGACGAGTATCTTTACTTTGAAGAAGTAACTACTATTTTCGGCACGGGCAAAGTTTACTATCTCGGCGACGTGCCTGCAAATCTTAACTGGGCGGCTTGGTGTTATAACCATCTCGACACCGTTCTCGGCATTGTGGAACTTTTATATTTGCTTGTAAACATCAGTCTTCTGATATGTTTCTTCCAGACTTACGCAAGCCGCAGATACGTGCTGTTTGCGATAACCAGCGTAATATTCCCCGTAAGCGGAATTTTGTTCTTTATCGTTCGCAATAACAAGGGTATAAACTACCGCGACTATATCCGCGGCGAGCAGGCAAGGCAGTACAAAATGTATCAGCAATACCAGCAGTATTACCACCAGCAACAGCAGCAGAATTTTGACAGGAACCCCTACGAAAGCAGCCCGTATGAAAAAAATCCTTACGAAGGGAACGCTGGCGGCGATTCTTCGCAAAGGCAGACCCCTCCGGACGACCCGTTCGGCGGATTGGGTTCTGACGGCGGAAACGGCGGAAGTTCGGGAACGCCGTTCGACGATTTCAATAACTGATTTAAAGCGCGGAGCTTCCGCGCTTTTTTGTTGCATACCGGTCAGGAATGTGTTATACTCAAACCGTAGGCATAGCTTATAATTTTTTAAAATACGGT
>CAOMHR010000210.1 GCA_948482865.1 Christensenellaceae bacterium | reverse complement strand
ATTCAGGGATAAGAAACTCTTATTCTGCGCGGCTCAAGCGTACAAAGCAAGCGGTCAGGAAATGCCCGCGAATATCGGTGAAGTCAAGAGCGACTTGTCGCTTATGAGGGACCCCGTATTCCTGCGCACAATGTCCGCGCTTGACAGAGATATTCTTACGCCTTTGCTTTTCCGCGTATTCGACGATATAAGTATGGGCGGTCTTATGCAGTGGGAATCTGCCCCCGCATTCGGCTACAAAGAAATCGAAATCAAGTCCAACGACGTTGTTATCTTCGAGGATACAAGCGTAGGTAGCTTTAACAACGTTACCATCAGCCGTCTTAACAATAAGACGATTACGCTTACCCCCAAGGCAACGGCGGCAATTACCCAGATTAAGTGGACTCAAATGTTCGAGGGCGACGCGGGTGATTACTACAACGCAATGATTCGCGGTCTTTGGAACAAGGTATATGCGAAGTTTGCTTTTGCACTCAAAACCGCAAAAGAGAATCAGAAGTATATGCCCAAAAAGCTCACTTATTCGTCCTACACGTCCGACAACTGGAACAACCTTATCGACGACCTTTCGGCGGCGAACGGCGTAGATGCAAACGACCTTTTGGCTTTCGGTGCGCGCACCGCTTTAAGCAAGGTAGTTCCCACCGACGGTACGGGCGGCGCAATTCTCGGTATGCAGTACGGCTTGGGCGAGAAGTGGACTACGCAGGGTCATCTCGGTAACGTTGGCGGCGTTGACCTTTGCCCGATTCGTCCCGTACTTGTACCCGGTACACAGAACAACTTGCTCACCAAGATTTTCCCTACGGACGAAATCTATATGGTTGCAAAGGGCGGCGAAGGCAACAAGCCTATGTATGGCGTATATGCAGAGGGTCATCCTATCACCCTTACGGCAGAACCCAGCAAGACGGAAGACTTCACGCTTGAAATCAACATGGAAGCAATGTTTGACATTGCGCCTATGTTCGCAAGCAAGGTCGGTCTTATCAAGAACGTTGCCTAATAGCATTAAGGTTAAAACTGGAAGCAGGGCGGAATTTCTGCCCTGCTGACAGAAATATTTGTCAAATAATTAAATCTGAAAGGAGTGTGTAAAGAAAATGGCAAAATCAGCAACCAAAACCGAAAACAACGAGAACGAAGAACTGAAAGTTACGGACGGCGAATCCCCCGAAGTAACGGAACAGGAAAATCCTTCCAAGAAAAAGGAAGAAAAGACATATACAGCAGCAGAAGTCGAAGCACTTGTAAAAAGTGTTAGCGAGAAAGCAGCTCAGGACGCAGTTGCGGCATACATTAAGTCGCAAGGTGAACAGCCCGTAGTCGAAATTAAAAAGGACGAATATGTAACATTGCTCTATATGGATGCAGTTTCAGATACGTCAGTTTTAACTCTCGGCAAACTCGGACAGATAAACCGCGTAGGTGGAACCTTAGACATTCCCAAAAAGGAATTCTTTCAGGGTATAGACGCTAAGGTTGATAAACTTATGCGCAGACGTGAACTTATCGTAATTAACGGACTCACAGACGAAGAACGCAGCCGTTACAGACTTGACTACAAAGAGGGAGAATTGCTCTCGGCGGATATGTACTATAAGCTGTTGGACCTTGACGTAAAGGTACTTTACGAAATCTTTCCTAAACTTTGCGAAAGCCACCAGCGCATAGTTGCCAAGTTATTTATTTCG
>CAOMHR010000209.1 GCA_948482865.1 Christensenellaceae bacterium | reverse complement strand
CGCCCCGCAAGGTTCGCTTGGCGGAGTATCGGGATTTCAGGTTCCCTGAAGCTATCAGCAAATCGCACCGCTCAAACGGAACTTCCGCTGCGCAAACGGCTACGTATATACCGCTGCATTCTATCATCAGACTGTAACCGTTTTCAAAACGGTAATTTGCGCCGTGCAGTTCAAATTCGCTTACATATTCTATTTTTTCGTTTCCGTCCGGTTGTAGAGTAAAATATTCTTCGTAAACGAACACTTTGCCGCAGCCAAAGTCAATTGCATCAAGTACAGAAATGCAATCTTTGCCGCCGAGAATTATTACGGCGTTCAGATCTGCGGAATAGTATTCGTTTATAAACTTCTGCGTTTGCGAGCAGTTCAAATTTTCCGTTAAGATAAGCACGTTTCCGCCGCTGCCCTTGATCAAAACCTGTCCGCCGCCGTAGTATGCCGAAGCTACTATTTTATAACCGTGAACGGTCGAGTAAGTGCGGTAAAGCGTATAAGAGCAAAGCAGACATACGGAGCAGACGATTGCCGCAATTCTTTTCAGCAATTTAAGATTTACCTTGTCGGAAACCGCCATTATACAAATAAAGTAAAACAGCCCGAAAAGTCCTGCGCCGAAACCGCCGATTAATGCTTTTTCAAATCCCGCGCCGACCAAAAACGACACGACCGCCTGAAGCGGCAGGGTGACGTAAGGGATTATGTACGGCGCGGCGAACGGCAGTATTGTGCATAAAGTTACGGATACGAAAAGGATTTGGAATATTACAGAGAGTAAGGGTACGATTACTATGTTTAAAAGTAACCCCGCGCCGCTCAGATAGCCTAACCCGACAAGCATTGCGGGCATAGTCCCGAACTGCGCGCCAAGCGATACGCCGACCGAAGAAGAGATACAGCGCGGCAATTTTTTCAACGGTCTTGCAAATTGCTTTGATAAAAGATTTATCCCGCTCACCGCACATACCGAAAGCTGAAAGCCGAGTGAAAACAGACTTGTAGGAGAAACCAAAAGAATCAGAATGACCGCAATTGCAAGCGCGTTCAGACTGTCTTGTTTTTGGTTAAATAATTTTGCAACGGAATGCACCGCGCACATAATCACTGCGCGGACGGATGAAACGGTAAATCCACATATGCCGGCATAAAAAATAATAGCGGACAGACATATTGCCGCCGCGACGTATTTATTAAGACGGAGTTTTTTGAAAAAGAAAGTCAGAATCCCGTAAGCAATCCCTATATGCAAGCCCGAAACGGCAAAAATGTGCGCTATGCCGCCGTAGCGGAAAGTCTGCATTGAAGAGTCTTCAATCCCTTGCGTGTTTCCCGTCAGCATTGCAAACGCAATGGCGGCGGTGTCGCCGTCGCTGTTGTCGTAGAGTGTGGTTCTTACCGCTGAACGTATGGTTCCGAAAAGTGAGAAACGGTAACTTGCGGAAAAGCTGCCGTCGACTTTCGCCGAATATTTAATATTATCCAGTTCTTTATGGTTCAGTTTACCGTAAGGAAAAAGATCGTAACATGAGACGGAAGAAGTAAAGTTTACTTTGTACCCGACGTCGCAATTGCCGTACCCTTCGGAAAGGTAGGCGATAAGTTTGCCGTTCACTTTTTTACCGTCGGCTTTTACGTTTTTCAGAATTATATAGTCGCCGTAACTGCTTTCGCCTGTTTCGTATACGGTGGCGGAAATCGCGTATGTTTGACCGTCCGCCAAAGTTTTTGACG
>CAOMHR010000208.1 GCA_948482865.1 Christensenellaceae bacterium | reverse complement strand
TTAAAAATTTTTATTAAAAAAAAGCGAGCCTTTTTTCGCGGACGGGCGGCAAACGCCCGCAACACGGAACGCACTGCGGACTTAAAAATAAAAAACAGTTTACAATAATAAATGAGTGTGGTATAATTATTCCGTGAAACGTTTAGCATTAATTTCAACTGCAATATTGCTTTCATTGGCAATCGGCGGCGGGATTTCCGCAAATGCGGCGGCTGAAACCGTCTACCCGCAGAACAGCGACTTCGTATTTTCGCTGTCTTTTTCGGATTTAAAAGATTACGCCGTATCCGACGGCGCTCTGGCTTTTGTCGACGGAAACACCGTAAAGGTCTACGAAACGGAAAAATCCGGCGACAGCGCAAAATCGGCATATAAAAACGGCTCGCTTACCGAATACAGCGGCTTCGACGTGACGATATCTTCAATAGATTTTCAGAACGGCGAATTCTACTACGCCGACGGAAACGGCACGGTCTACTCCCTTTCGGACAAAGCCGAAGCGGAAGAAATTTCGATCGCTCCCCCGCAGGATACCCTGCTCTGCAAGGACAACGGATTTATGTACGCGTTGCTTGACGGGCGAATCAGAATAATCGACCCCAAAGCCGAAAATTCCGAAGATATGGCTGTGGAAATAGAAGGAGATTTTTCGGTCCTTAAACAGTACGGCACGCACGTATACGCGATAAACGGCAACCGACTCTGCAAGTTCACCGACGCGGAGATGGAAATTACAGAAATGCAGTACGTAGACTTTTCGCCGTCAAAAACCGTTTCGGTGGGAAACGCGCAGCAGGCGCTGAAAGACTACACCCTTAAATTCGTAACGGTCGCGCAAGACTCGTTCATGACGGAAATCAACCTGTCCGCCCCCCTTACCGGTTACTTCGACGCGGGCGAAACGCAACAGACAACGGAAGACGCATCCGCCCTGCTCCTTGGCTATACGGGCAACGCGGCGATAATATCGATAGGCAAAAAGAGTTACATTACCCTTAAATCAAACGTAACCGAAAACGGCGACGGCAGCGAATACTTTACACAGGCAGAATTTACCAAGGCGCAGCTTCTCGGCGACGCGATATACGCTTCCCCCTTCGTTATGGAGTGCGTTTACGCAATTTACCCCGCAACGGGCGCAATAGTCAAGGTCACTGGCAAACTTCACAACGACGTTTTAGAGTCCGACTTCTACCAGGTAGAATACACTTATCAGAATAACGGACAGGACGTCACCGTCAAGGGCTACGTCATAGCGGGACTTTTAACGGGCGACAACGTCAACGACAACGCCCGCCCCGACGAAAAGCCCGACGAAAATTACAGCGAGAAAAACAATATCCAGACGGTTCTGCTGGTACTGATGGTTGTAATTCTGGTGCTTATCGCAATCAGCTATCTCACCTGGATTTGCCTTTCGGACAAGCGGTTGAAAAGAAAGAACAAAAAACAGGACGGCGATAAATAATTTATAAATTAAATTACGCCGCCGCGCTTTGTAAAGCGCGGCGGCGTTTTCATTACTTTACGGCATACTAAAACAAAGGCGTTTAAGGCGGCAAAAATAATTGTTAAATGGTTTGAAAATAAGTTGACAGTCAAAAATTGATTTGATATAATTTTTTAGCATTGAGTTTTGTGCACAAAGCTGAACGCCCGTGCGTTTGTCCGGTGCAAACAATGCGGGTGTAGTTCAATGGTAGAACACTAGCCTTCCAAGCTGGTTGCGTGGGT
>CAOMHR010000207.1 GCA_948482865.1 Christensenellaceae bacterium | reverse complement strand
CACCCTTGCCCTGCGATGCTCGGACTTTCCTCACGCTGCTTGCGCAGCCCGCGACCGTATAATTAACTCAAATCAAAAATATTTTAACACAATTTAAAAAATAAGGTAACTATTTTACCTGCAATAATATTGATTTTTTAAATATTTTATTTTAAAATGGACTAAAGACAATTTTGGAGAAAGGAATGAAAAAGACAAAAATAATCTGTACTTTGGGTCCGGCATCAGACAGCGAAGAAATTTTAGCCGATTTGATTGACGCGGGCATGAACGTTGCGCGCCTGAACTTTTCACACGGGACGCATGAAGAACACGCAATAAAGATTGCAAAAATTAAAAAGGTCAGGGAAGCGAAAAAAGCCCCCCTTCCCATTATGCTGGACACAAAAGGTCCGGAATTCAGAATAAAGACTTTTGCAAACGGCAAAATCACATTAAAAGCAGGCGATATTTTTACCTTTACCACAGAAGATATAATAGGCGACAAAAACAGAGTTTCCGTTTCGTTTGCGGGAATTTGCGACCAAATGGTTAAAGGCGACAAAATTCTCTTAAACAACGGGCTTATGATTTTTGAAGTTGAAAAAGTCGAAAAACCCAACGTTATATGTAAAACCATAGTCGGCGGCGACCTTTCAAACAGAAAAAGTATGTTTTTCCCCGACAAAGAACTTAATATGGTTTACCTTTCCGAACAGGATAAAGCAGATATCAAATTCGGCGTTGAGCAGGGCGTTGATTTCATAGCCTGTTCGTTCGTATCCAAGGCGCAGGACCTTATAGACGTAAGAAACTGGCTGCGCGAATGCGGCTCGCCTGACGGAGAAATTGAAATAATTGCAAAAATCGAGAGCCGTGCCGGCGTGAACAATCTCGAATCGATTTTGGAAGCATCAGACGGCATAATGGTTGCGCGCGGCGATTTGGGCGTTGAAGTTCCTTTTGAAGAGTTACCCAGCATTCAGAAAACAATAATAAGAACCTGCCGCGTTCACGGCAAACGCTCTATTACCGCCACCGAAATGCTTGAATCTATGATAAAACAGCCCCGCCCCACCCGTGCCGAAATTTCCGACGTTGCAAACGCAGTTTACGACGGTTCTTCCGCGATAATGCTTTCGGGAGAAACGGCTGCCGGAATGTATCCCGTTGAAGCCGTACGCGCAATGGCGAAGATTGCACAGCAAGCCGAAGCAAACACAAACTATATCGCGTATATAAAAGACGCGGACTATCATATAACCAAACTTTCGGAAGCGCTTTCACACTCTGCCTGTACGCTGGCGCATGACATAGGCGCAAGCGTAATCGTGGTCTGCACAAGAACAGGCGGCACCGCAAGAACGGTTTCACGCTTCCGCCCGTTGATCGATATTATAGGTATGACAACGGACGAACGCGCTTACAGAAAGCTGGCTTTAAGCTGGGGAGTAACCCCCGTAATCAGTGAAGAGTTTTACTCGGTCGACGTACTGTTCCACTATGCAAAACGTGCGGCAATGGATTCCGGACTGGTCAAAAAGGGCGACAAAATTGTTTTAACGGGCGGCACTCCCAACGGCAAGAGCGGAAACTCAAACTTAATAAACGTAGAAACGGTTTAATTGAAATTTTTAAAAGGCGGACTTAATGTCCGCCCTTATTTTTTAATGAAAGAAGCCTGTAATCCCTTTCGGGTACAGACTTCTAACAGAGAATATGAAAAAAAGTTTAATGTATATGCCTTGTTTGATTACTTGAATTATAACATCC
>CAOMHR010000206.1 GCA_948482865.1 Christensenellaceae bacterium | reverse complement strand
TTGCACCGCGGTAGACGAAAGGTTTTTTAATCCGCTCGTGAGTTTTTGCGAAATCGTATAAGATACCATTATCGTTATAAGAATTACGACCACGCCCACTATTATAAAATATGTCAACAGGCTGCGCGCCGCACCGTTTATAACCGCAAGCGAATAGGTAGCCACAACGTAACTTTCGCCTTCGTATTCAACCGCCGACGCATAGGTCATATAATGGTCCTGAATAAATATAACAGAACTTTTACCTTTATCCGAAAGTCTTGTTATTACATCTTCTATTCCGTATTTCAAATTAACTTCTGCGCTGTCGTCGCCCGGCAGAAGCACCGCGCCGTCAGAAGATAAAACGCATACGTTTATACCGTCAAGACGGTATTCTCGTATCTGCCTTTCCACGTCGTCGTCGTTCACCATTGCCGCAATGTTGCGCCCTATTAAAGAAAGTCTTTCACGCGCCTTGTCTTCTGCCGTGTTGCGGACAATAAGATAACAAACCACTTCTACAAGTACAATTAAAAGTACGGCGAGCAGCAAAAAATATTTTATAAG
The DNA here is from genome assembly GCA_948482865.1 of Christensenellaceae bacterium. Taxonomy (GTDB): domain Bacteria; phylum Bacillota; class Clostridia; order Christensenellales; family Borkfalkiaceae; genus Coproplasma. The sequence continues at coordinate 1,380 of CAOMHR010000206.1, read as the reverse complement.
AACGGCGTTTATGCTATGCAGTTTTTTAGGTTTTACGCTTTTTTTAAACTTCAAACTTGTAACCCAATCCCCTTAACGTTACAATAAATTTTCTGTACTGTTTCAAATTGGAACGCAGCATTTTTATATGCGTATCTACTGTTCTGTCGTCGCCGTAAAAATCAAATCCCCACACGTCCAGCAAAAGTTTTTCACGGGTCAACGCTATCCCTTTATTCTTGACGAAATAGAATAAAATTTCATATTCCTTGGGGGTGAGTTCGGCTTTTTCTCCGTCGACATAAACGTTTCTTCCCGCCATATCGATTTCAAGTCCTTCGAATTTCAGGACTTCTTTTTTTATGTCTTCGCCCTTGCTACGCTTTATCACGGCGTTTATGCGCGCCATAACTTCTTTGGGTGAAAACGGTTTTGTCACATAATCGTCCACGCCTATTTCAAAGCCGAAAAGTTTATCGTATTCTTCTCCGCGCGCCGAAAGCATAATTACGGGAATATCCTTAACTTTTTTAATTTCTTTCACAGCCGAAAAACCGTCCAGTCTCGGCATCATTACGTCCATTAAAATTATATCAAAATCTTGTTCGCGGCACATTTTCACCGCCTGCATACCGTCGGCGGCTTCGTAAGCGGTGCCGCCTTCAAACTCTACGTATTCCCTTAAAACTCCGCGGATCATTTCTTCATCGTCAACAATAAGTACTTTCATAATTTTCTCCTTAACTTTATAATAACCCCTTATAGTTACAGGCAACCTGTTTTTGATATGAAATATTTGTGAAATTTTCATAATTTTACCATAAAAAAACTTTTCAGTCAATATTAAAAAACTGTTGACAGAGCCATATGGGCGTGCTATAATAAGCATATAAACATTTGTTTGTATTGCGCAATTTTTCGGGTTATCGCGCAAATACAGACTAAAAACCCTGTTCCGCCGCTGAAAGCCCTCCTTTTTCTACGGCGGAACAGTACTAATTTGCAGGTATGCTATGATAGACGAACAAAGACTTGAAATTTTAACCGAAAGCGCAAAATACGACGTTACCTGTTCTTCGTCGGGTTCTAAAAGAGCAAACGTAAAAGGCGGCATAGGCAACGGCGCAGCGTGCGGCATATGCCACTCGTTTACGCCCGACGGAAGATGTATTTCGCTTTTGAAAATTCTTATGAGCAACGAATGCATATACGACTGCGAATACTGCCCAAACCGACGCAGCGCAGACGTAAAGCGGGCAAGAATCACGCCCGACGAAATTTGCGAACTTGTTATTAACTTTTATAAGAGAAATTATATCGAAGGGCTTTTTCTCTCTTCCGCAGTTTTTGAAAGTCCCGATAAAACTATGGAACTGATGTACGAAACGGTACTAAAGCTCA
>CAOMHR010000205.1 GCA_948482865.1 Christensenellaceae bacterium | reverse complement strand
GCTAAACGCAGAATTGCCGATACTCGTTATACTGTCGGGTATGGTTACGCTTTTAAGACTGGTGCGACCGTTGAACGCAGACGGTCCGATACTCGTTACAGGTTTACCGTTATATTCGGCGGGAATTATTATCTCCGTTTCGTCTCCTATTCCATTACCCGCCATTACGGAATAACTCGCGTTGTCATCGTTCAAAACAAACGTTATGCTCGCAGGTTCACCGCAAACACAGTCGCCGTTAGAAAAGTCGTGCGGGGCGTAACCGTCTTTTAATGATTTATCCGTAACGGGGCAATCGATTGCCATGCAATTATGCCAGTGGTGCGTATTGTTGCGGTCCCAAATCGGCAACCATTCGTGCGTATGCGTTTCGTTGCCATTATCGCAAGCGGCAAACGTAAATATACACACCGCAACGCACGCAACCGCTATAAACGTGGAAATAACTTTTTTCATTTTTTACTCCTTTTTCGGTTGTAGGTATTGTATACTTTTACTACAACGCCGAAATTTACTGAACTTGATATAAATATTGCATTTATTATACCATATTTGCCAATATAAAAGCAATATTATAGTGCACATATCCTAAAATATTTATCTTGTTATTTCGAATATGGGCGCGTAATGATATGCCATGGGCGAACATAGAACGGAAAATGAAAGTGAAATTCTGATTGAAGACCAAATCTGCAAGCAAGGCGCAAATCGAGCTTGAACGGGGTGAGAAACAAACGAAAGAGAAAATCGTTGACTTTATCGCGGAAATACCGAAAGGCAACCCCGCAGACAGGAAACATCAAAAACTACTCATTTACAACCTTGTTTACAAGGTGGTTGTGTATGGCGACAATATTATAACATATCTGACTTTCGGCAACGTAAAGGACATTAAAGAAATAAGCCTTGCCGATAACGACAAGGCTATTGACGAATTAAAGGTTCAACCTTTATCGTCTTTGGTGCGGATAACAGGAGTTGAACCTGCACGGTCGCCCACAGGATTCTAAGGAAAAAATAATATAAACTTAATGCAAATAAAATTAAACAAATTCACTATTTTTTATGCTTTTCAAGATAAAAAATACTCAAAATCAATAAATTTTAAAACGAGAATTTTTTGGAATTTTTCACTGTACCCAAATCATACCCAATTAAATTTATTTAATTATATCAAGTTACTTTTTTCAAACGCCTATCATTCTTTAAAAAAGCTCGACCAAATGGTTTGTTTCATAGGGAATTTGCAAAAAACCAAATTTTAATCAAAATATATTTTTATAAGGGCGAGTCAAAAAGCACAGGAACTTGAATTTCAAGTTCCTGTGCTTTAATGTAATGATTTGTTTGAGTATTAGGATTATGTATTTTATCCTAAAACATACATTGAATGAGATTAAATCGACAAGCATTAGAAGCATTACAGTCTTCAAGAATATAAATATACATTCCTATTATTGCTAACGTAGCGCCTTCTTCAGCTTTCTTGCTGTCAAATTTCTCATTAAGTTGACCGTGAATAGTGTTTCTTGCAAGACTGATTTGTTTACTGTAAATTTGCATATCTTGCTCATCTATTGCAGTATACTTCCTACAATCGTTTGCAAATGTATTAAATATTTCAAAGATATATTCTACTTTTTGTCTGAATCTCGGCAATTCAATCATACGCATTATCAAGTAAATCAAAAGTAAACTTATCAAATGGTCGATACTTATACAAAAATTGCGGTACTGGCACATCCTGCTTATTTATTCTTGCATTAATAAATTCAATCTCTTTCATTGCTTTTTGATTTTAACACATTATAATAAACATTTCAATAAAAGATCATATTAACTTTTCAACGAACCACTTATTATAAAAAGATTCTTGATACAGTTCACGGGTTCTTCCCTGTACTTGCACTGTATACCGGATTGTCGGACTGCCTCCGACGTGCCGCGGCGGGGCTTGCCGCTTTTCAATAATTTTTGAAATATGATATT
>CAOMHR010000204.1 GCA_948482865.1 Christensenellaceae bacterium | reverse complement strand
ACAGGCTCGCTTATTGCATTCGAAACGGGCGAAGCCGTGACTTACGGGCTTTTTAATGCTCAGGGCAGGGGCACGCTGTTTATCGGTGCAGGCACGCCCGTGTATGAAGGAATGGTCGTCGGCGAATCGCCGAAAAACGAGGATCTGAACGTCAACGTCTGCAAAACTAAACACCTCACGAATACCCGTTCGTCGTCAAGCGATGAGGCGTTGAGGCTTATTACTCCCAAGAGAATGAGCCTTGAAGAGTGTCTTGAATTTATCGGCGACGACGAGCTTTTGGAAATAACTCCTAAAAACATACGTATAAGAAAGCGTATATTGAACAGCGAACTTCGCGCCAAGGCAAGGGCGAAAGAAAAAAAGGCATAATTCAGCTATTTTCGGCATAATTATATACCACCCGTATTGGGTGGTATTTTTTTGCGTAAGGAGTTTAATTTATGGATAACGGTACGCCGCATTCGCTGGGGATAGAGCAGTGTAAAAAAATTACGGCAACGGCGATAGAAAGCGTTGACGGGTTTTCCGATAAGCAGATTTTGCTGTCGTATTCGGGCGGCAGAATTATAGTTTTGGGCAGCGGAATGAAGATTGTAAACTTTTCAAAAACCAGCGGCGCGTTTGCCGCGACGGGCGATATAGCTTCTGTCAGATATGCTGCGAAAGGAATAGGGTTCAAGTCAAAACTTTTCAAATAAATGCAGATTTTCATTTTTTTAACCTGTACCTGCTGCGGTGTGCTCAGCGGAATTGTATACGACGTTTTGTACGTTGCGCGTTGCGCCGTTTGCGGCGTTGAAAGCCGCGCTTACACATTAAAGGACAGGATATTCACAATTGCCTGCGACATTGTCTACACGCTTGTCTTTGCGGGTATGTTTATTTTCACTTCCGTAATGTTCGACTTTTACGAACTGAGATTGTTTATGATTTTAGGCTGCGCTTTGGGCGCGTTTTTGTATTTAAAAAGTTTTCACGTTTTCGTTGCTTTTTTGGTCAAAAAAGTTTATAATAAAGTTACTTTAAAAAAACTTTCCCGAAAAAGGTCAAAACATGAACGAATCAAAGCGTAATAAAATGGTTGCGGCAATAACCGTAAACGTAATAATTTTAATAGCCGTTCTGGTTTCCGTGGTAATTTACCAGCTGGTTGACATCTATGTTTTAACAAGCCGCCGCGATAAATTGAAGGCGGAAATTAGCGATATTAAGCAAAAAATCGAAACTACGCAGGATACACTCGAATACTATAAGTCCGAAAGTTATCTTTTGGACAAGGCTTTTGAGTTGGGTTACGTTTTCGGGGATGACTGATGAAAACAGGTGTAATCGATATAGGTTCTAATTCCGTCCGCCTTGCTATATTGGCAGACGGAAAAACTTTATATAAAAAACTTGAAACCACCCGCCTTGCCGAAGGTCTTTCAAAAAAGGGACGGCTTACGCAAAAGAGCATAGAGCGTACAGTCGCCGCGGTCAATGCGTTTAACACTCAGGCAATAAGCGAAGGGGCGGAAAGGGTTTACGCTTTTGCAACGGCGGCAGTCCGTTCGGCGGAAAACGGTAACGACTTGGTTTCGCGTGTAAAACAGGTTTGCAATCTCGCGGTGGATGTCATAAGCGGCGAACTCGAAGCGGAAATAGGCGTTATAGGCGCGCTTGGAACAAATGACGGCGGCGTGATTGATATAGGCGGCGCAAGTTTTGAAGTTATAGTAAAAAAGGACGGCGCAAACATTTTCGCCAAAAGCATAGATATGGGCGCTGTTCGTCTTAAAGATGTAGCGGGATATGACAGGGAAAAAATGGAAAACGTCATATCGGAAAAGCTCGAAGGTTTGGGTAAGTTTACTGCCGGCAGGCATAAAATGTATGCGATAGGCGGTACCGCAACGTCGATCGCCGCGCTGAAACACGGTTTTTACAACCCTGAGATAACGCACGGAACGGTTTTGACGGTAGGTGAAGTTGAGCGCTATGCAAATGAACTTCTGACTATGACGGTTGAAGAAGTGCGTGCTTTGGGCGGTATGCAGTACGAGC
>CAOMHR010000203.1 GCA_948482865.1 Christensenellaceae bacterium | reverse complement strand
GTACCCACTCCGCCGTTTTCGGGGTCGGCGTTGATAAAGAGATAGTTTCCTTCAGAGTCCTTGTTGGCAGATAATTTATCCAGCTTGAAGTTGAGCGCAAAAAAGACTACGCCCACAGCAGAACCCGCTAAAAGTATAAACGCGAGCAAAAAGCCCAGAAAAAATGCAAGTAACGGGTGCATCCCCCTGCGTCTTGAAGTGTCAGACATAAATTTTCCCCGCGCCGGAAACAAAATTTTTGTACGGCGCAATTTTTATTTTTTATTTGTTGATATTATAATACAGACCCGATTAAAAATCAATCCTATTTATCCGGACTGTATTTTAATTATTCCCTTTGGAGTATACCTTAACCGCGCGTTTTAAAAGTTTTTTCTTTTTATTAAGCGTGCCGTCCAACGCGCAGTCTTCCATAAGACTTGAAAGCACCGCGCCCGCTTGGGCAGGTTTTATGCCCGCGGCAATGAGTTCGGCACCGTTTACGTTGAGCTGTCTTAAAGTGAAAGGCACGCCTTCTTCCTTCATTTTTGCGTAAATTCCCCGCCACTTCGCCACGCAGGGCGCTTCGTTCAAATCGTCGCGGCAAGCGGAATAGTCCGCCTGTTTAAGCATAATAAGTTTTTCGTATATGTCGCGGTTTCTTATTATGAACTTTCTTATCTTGCTTTCGCGCGCGTCGCAACGGGTGTCGTACATATGAAGGCTGCACAGCCTTACCACTTCCCTTACAGTCTTTTTGGGAACTTTAAGCCGTTGCAGAATTTCGCCCGCAATTCTCGCGCTGTCCGCTTCGTGTCCGTAAAAATTTCCGTCCGCACGGTAACGGTAAGGTTTGCCTACGTCGTGCAACAGAGCGGCAAGCCTTATTCTTTCGTCCGCGTATCTTACCGCGCGCAGAGAGTGTTCCAGAACGTCGTAGTAATGAAACTGTTCGCGCTGGCTCATCCGCCGCCCCAAAGTGAGTTCGGGGAGAATAATTTCAAGCACACCCGTCTCGTCCAGAATTTTCAGACCGAAATACTGCCCTTCCGCGTTGCCGTATCTTCTGTCGGCGTGAAGTATTCCGTCGAGTTCCGCATATACGCGTTCCGCCGAAATATCGCGGATTAATTCCGCATTTGCCTTTGCCCCGTCAAGACAGTCGGGCGTAGGTTCGAAACCTGTCTGTGCCGTAAACCTTGCAAGGCGCATAAGGCGCAACCCGTCTTCTCCGAAAACTTTTTCGGGATTATCCACGGTTGAAAGCCGCCTGTTTTTTATGTCCGCAAGTCCGCCAAGCGGGTCTTTGAAAACTTCTTCCCTGACGTCGTAATAAACCGCGTTGCACTTAAAGTCTCGGCGGCGCGCGTCCAGAGTTATGTCGTCGGTAAAAAACGTGTTTACGGGCTTGTGCGTTCCGCGTATATATTCGTCCGAGCGGAAACAGGCAAACTCGTAATCTTCGCCGTCCAGACAAAGTTTCACCGTGCCTGTGTTTTTGTACACCGCCTTAACTTCGCCGCCGGACTCTTCCGCCTTTTTGCAAAATTCTTCCGCGGAAACGGGCGCGCATAAATCCATATCGCTGTGTTCGCATTCAAGCCGCGCCAGATAATCGCGCACGTATCCGCCCACAACGTAAAGCGGGAAGTTGCAGCTTTTTGCAAGATTTACAAGTTTTTCCGGAAGGGGCATTTGCATATCGGTTTTTCCGTTACAATTTATTGATTATATTATAGCAACTTTTTAAAACAATTGCAATTGTAAAATAAATGTTATATAATTGTTTTATGGCGCGACCGCCTTATTTATACTGGTTTAACGGGAAGAGCGATGCATCACTTAATAATTAACGAAATGCATATGAAGGGCAAAAAGCTGAGACAGCTTAACTTTGTAAGAAAGGCTTTTTACCGCGCGGGAATAAAATATATCCTGCACATCACAAGGCGCAAAGGTCACGCGCGTGAGATTGTAAAAGAGCTTACTTCCGACGGAGAACGCAACGTCATTGTAGCCTGCGGCGGCGACGGCACGGTCAACGAAATAGCCTCCGCGCTCAGCGGCACC
>CAOMHR010000202.1 GCA_948482865.1 Christensenellaceae bacterium | reverse complement strand
CGTCCATTTGGCATAAAATTCTTTTGCGCCGTATTCGCCTGCGGAAATCGAAGTTACTTTACTTCCCGTACAGGCAGAATTTTCATACCAACCGTTCAGAGAATAATTATCCTTTGAAACAACAGGCAAAGAAGTCTCAACATTATAAGCATAGGTTTCATAACCGCTTGCCGCATATTCTTTACCGTCAATATAATATTTTATTGCATAAGTTTCGGGAGTCCATTTCGCCCAATATTCCACATCGCCTTTGGACGACTTGGGAATGCTTATAAACGCGTTACCCGAAAGAAGCTCGTCTTTATACCAGCCGCCGAAAGTATAGTGCTCTTTTTCCGCATTGGGAAGAGCCGTAGTCTCACCCGAAACGTAAGAATCAAGCTCGGACAAAAGCGAGCCGCCGTTTACGTTTAAACTGACGCTGTAAGTCTGTCCGTCGCCGGTTTCGTTTCCGCCCGTAAACAAATCACAAGCGGTAAGACCGAACATCGAAACAGCCATTGCTGTAGCTACGGTTGCCTGAATTACTTTAAATTTTTTCACCCTTAATCTCCAAAACAAAAATAATTTCTATTTTAATTCTATCACAATGCCTTTTTATTTTCAAGAAAAATATAAAAAAATTTTATAATTTTTGCAAACAAAAAAAACGGCGCTATTTCCGCCGTTTTTTCAGCAACCGAGGAACTCGACGCCTTTAAGCATTACGTCGTTTACAGTATCGTTTACAAGACTGTAAAAAATAATTTTGCCCTGCCGCTCGCTTTTTACAATTCCCAGATTTTTAAGTAACCGCAACTGGTGCGAAATAGTCGTCTGGTTTATATTGAGTACGCGCGACAAGTCTGTGACGCACATCTCGGAAATTGCGAGAGCCGACAACATTTTTACCCTTGTAGGGTCCGCAAAAATTGAAAAAAAGCAGACAATACTGTCAAGCACGTCGCCTTCAGGGACGTACTCTTTGACTAAATCGGTAGTGCGCCTGTCCAATAACATTGTTTCAACCATATCTTGCCTCCTGCATCAATTATAATGCCGCAAGTGCTGATATGTCAAAACGTTATCCTGACGCATAATGTCATATATTCTGTAATTTTGTCACTTGACTTCAATCGATTGAACGGTATAACCCGCTTCGGTTATAACGGATTTGATTTGCTCGTCGTCGACTTCTTCGCGACTGCGGATTATAGCAACATTCTTTTTAAGTTTAACGTCCGCCGAAATCACGTTGGTTACCGCCGACAAAGCCTTTTCAACACGTCCCGCGCAGTGGTTACAGCACATACCTTCAATGTGAACGATTTTTTTCATATATTTACCTTCTTTAAAATTTTTATTTTTATATCTCAAAAGTCTTAAAGCGTTGCCCACAACAAACAGCGAGCTTAAACTCATACACAATGCGGCAAGCATAGGCGAGAAAGCAAATCCGAGCGGCGTAAACGCACCCGCAGCAACGGGTATCATTATCACGTTGTAAATAAACGCCCAAAAAAGGTTTTGCTTTATGTTTCTTACCGTCGCGCGGCTTAAATCGAATACTGTGTCAAGCGTACGCAAATCTTCATTTACAAGCACCACGCCGGCAGAATCAATAGCAACGTCCGTCCCGCTTCCTATGGCAATTCCCACGTCCGCTTCTTTGAGCGCGGGCGAATCGTTTATACCGTCGCCAACCATTGCCACACAGCCGCCTATACTACGGACGTTTTTGACCGCGTTTAACTTATCTTCCGGCATAACTTCGGCAAGAAAATCTTCAATACCGACGCTTGCCGCTACGGCGGAAGCAGTTTTCTGCTCATCGCCTGTCAGCATTGCAACGCGCATACCGCGCGCATTAAGCATTGCCACAGCCTGCGCGCTGCCTTCTTTAAGAGTGTCCGCCACCGCAATCAGCGCCTGAACTTTTTTAGAATCGGCAAAATACAGTACTGTTTTTCCTTCAGACGAGAGTTTTTCAGCTGCCGTTTTTACTTCCTGCGGGAGCTTGATTGATGAAATAAGTTTTATATTCCCCAAAAAATATTTTTCGCCGTTATATTCTGCGGAAGCGCCTTTTCCTACCGTATATACAAAATTATTAACTTCAACCCCTGCGCCTCCGAACACGGGGGTGCAGTTCATCGAATCGTAGAGAGTGCGCGATGTCT
>CAOMHR010000201.1 GCA_948482865.1 Christensenellaceae bacterium | reverse complement strand
GCCTGCGTTGCTTTGTTGTCTGCCCGAAGCTCCGCCATCTGCTCGCGCATTTCTCGCAACAGTTCGTTGTTACTATTATCGGTTACCTGCACCGCTTGCGGTTGCTGCTGCGGTTGCACCGCAGCTACGCTTGCTATTCCCGCCGCACCATTGAGTTGCGCCTGCGCGCGGATCTTCTCAAGCTCCGCTTCCTGTTTTGCTTTAGCTATTTCGCGCTCCGCTTCCAGCTTCTCGCGCTGAAGTCTGCGTTCTTCTTCTATACGTTCCTGCTGAAGTCTGCGCTCTTCTTCCCTACGAGCTTTCTCTTCTTCTTTCGCGGCTTTCTTTGCTTCCCGCTCTTCCTTGCTCTTGCGGCGCTTTACTGCAACTACTATGATTATTATCAACAGTATCAAAGCCGCCAAGCCTATTACCAGCCATAGCCAGTTTGCTTTAAGGAACGTCAGTATCTTTTCCCAGATGCTCGGTACGTACTCGGGTGTGTACGTATACGTTTCGTCGCCCGAGTCCATTAACGCCTGCGTTCCTTCGTCCAGTTCGATATTGTTTGCATACGCGGGGTTTATACGCGCTGTCACCTGATACGTTCTGCCGCCGGCTAATTTATCTATGTCGTTGAACTCCTTGCCGTCGCTGTTGGTATAGACCTGCGTCAGGAAATTGCTCTCTGTTGTCTCGGCTATATTATTTGGCGTTACTACCCACTTAGCATTTCCGCCGTCCCAGTATGCAGAGACCTTCGCTTTCAATATCGTCCATTCCAGTTCTACCGTACTGCCGTCCGCGCTCAGACTCGCGCTCACCGTTACGCCTTTGTTTAATCCGTATCCTGTGGGCGTTGCAGGCTGCGTCTGCCACTTTACGCTGCCGGTAAACTCGTCTTTGATCTTGAACTTTGCCTTATACCCGCCTGCGTTCCTGCCTACGCTTTCGCCCGTTACGTCAAGGTACTTCATCACCTGCTCTTCGCTAAGGTTAGTCAGCTCTTTTACTATATCGAACTCTTCGCCGCTGTACGTCAGCTCTCCCGCTTCGGGGATCGGTAACTCTATCACCACTGGGTCCGCCAATACCGTTACCGTAAACGTATCCGTGATACTGTTGTCTTCGCCGCTTGTCACCGTTACCGTGACCGTGCCTAAGCTCAACGCGCCGCCTGACGTCGTAAGGGTATAGTCCGTAACCGCGGCCGTACTGCCGTCGTTGTACGTGCCCGTCACCTCAAGGTACGACTTTAAGTCCTCCAAAGTACTCGACAGATAGATGTCGCCAGTGGGGGCAAATACCGCGCTTATGGATTTCAGTTTGACTTCCGTTATATCTGCTTCGAAACTGCCCTTGAACTCTTCCAATGCAGGTTTTTCATTGACGGTGGAAGTGTATGTTACGCCGATTGTTGCCGTACCCGCTGCACTTATGTCGCCGTCAAGCTCGTAGTCTTCGGCGGGTACGGTTTCTTCCGTACCGTCGTTGTACACCTTGAACACGCCAAGTTTTACTTTTAAATCGTCTAACTTATTCGATGTATAAAACTTAGTACTGCCCTGCGTGAACTTGACTTTAATTTCTTTTATCTCGATGCTTTCAACTGTAACTGATGCCGTACCGGTTTTACTCTCGTAATTGTTTTCGTCGTCAGGGGTAAACGTCCAGGCGTAATTGTTCGTGCCCGCTGATAACGTTTGTCCTGCGTCCCAGGCTATCGTGCCAGCGGTGTCGCCGCTCGTGGTGGTTATGCTTACGTCGGTTACAAGATTGTTGGTTACGTACCACGGTCCTGCCGCTATGTCCGCATTCACTGTTGGATCTATCTTGTTTATTTTCAGTATCAGTTCTTTATTGCCCTGTCCGCCGCCGTCCCATTCTATGCCGTTGCTCTTCGCGCTGTTGCTGATGCTGAACGTCAATTTATACGTACCAGCTTGCGTTGCTGTGATACTCCCGCTGCCGTCCGTCGTTGACGGGGTATACGTATACGCATTTGTCGTTGCACCGTTGCCGTCTACTGCGCTTACGCTCACGTTTATATTCTTATACCCGTTGTTATACGCTACCGCATTCCCGTCTAAGTCGTGCTTAGGGTTGCCCGCTTTCGCGTATTCGAAGTTTACCGTATGCGCCTGCCCGTCATAGTCCACTACTAAATCGTCTCGCGTCTCAGGCGCCGCCAGTTTTGTTACTTC
>CAOMHR010000200.1 GCA_948482865.1 Christensenellaceae bacterium | reverse complement strand
ATATTGGTAAAGTATTCCCGTTCTCGAACTGCCGCTCTTCGTGCCTATCAGACCTGCGATGTGGTCTTCGTCGGAATGGGTCGCTATAACGTAATCCAACTTGCCGTCAACGTATTCGTCAAGGTAAGGCTTTATATATGCCGCGCTGTTCTTTTGCGAACCGCAGTCTATCAACACTTCAATCTCGCCGCAGTCTATTAAAATGCAATCGCCCGTGGCTTTGTTGCCGAGTTCGATAAAATGTATTGACAAATCAGAGCTTTTGGCGCCCGCTTCGTCGCCTGCAATCGTATTGTTGTCAAAACCGCAGGAGATACAAATATTGTCGCCGTTAAAAGTATGGTTACCCGTTGCGTTGATAATTTCCGTCTGCTTTTCGCCGCAAACCGTGCAGTCGCGCCACTTTTCACCGTCGGAACCGCACGTCGCTTCGGTGGACACCGTCCAATCGCTCCATTCGTGTTCGCCCGTTCCCAAAAATTTATGGAACACCGACGGCTTCACAAAATACAGCACTACGATTGCTATTATAATTACCGCTAAAATCACGGCGGTAACGCAAATTAATATGCGTCTGTTTTTGGCTTTTGTTTTTTTACTTGCCATAATTACCTTAAAGCGACTTTAATTGGTTTAAAATCTTTTCGCGCATTTCTATATATTTATTCAGCTTGGCGCGTTCGTCGTCAACGAGTTTTTTAGGCGCTTTGGAAATAAAGCCTGAATTGTTCAGCTTGCCGTCTGCGCGGGCAATTTCCGCGGTTACCTTTTCAAGCTCGCCTTCCAGTCTCGCCTTCTCTTTTTCCAGATCCACAAGTTCGCCCATAGGAATATAAATGGTGCAGATTGCAAGCACTTTGGTTATTGCGTTTGCGCCCGCTTCTTCCGCGGAAGAAACAAATTTAATCCCTTTCGCGCCAGCGAGTTTCAAAATGCTGTCTTCGTTCTGTGAAATAAGTCTTTTACTTTCCGTGGCGATATAGAGTTGAACCTTTTTCGAAGGCGGGCAATCCACTTCCGTCTTTACGGCGCGCACCGCCTTTATTATATCCATAATTCCCGCAAAGGACTGCGCGTCCTTTTTATACGCCAGTTTGGAGTTGTAACGGGGGAATTCCGCCGTCATAACCGTGCCGCTTGTATTGGGAAGATTTTTATAAATTTCGTCCGTTACGAAAGGAATGAACGGGTGCAAAAGTTTAAGCGCGTTTTCAAGCACGAACAAGAGAACGGAAACAGCCCCTTCCTTTTTTGCCTTGTCGTCCGAATATAGCACGGGTTTTACAAGTTCTATATACCAGTCGCAGAAATCGGACCACATAAAGTCGTACATAATCTGGCAGGCTATGCCCAGCTCAAACTTGTTCATAGCAAGAGTCACGTCGCGTATGGACGACTGAAGCCTTGCGATAATCCACTTGTCCGCGGGCGTAAGTTTAATTTCCGACAGGGGTTTTGCTTCAACTCCTTCGGCGTTCATAATTACAAACCTGCTGGCGTTCCAGATTTTGTTCATAAAGTTACGGCAGCTTTCAACCTTGGTATCCGAATAGCGGGTATCGTTGCCGGGAGCAACCCCCTGCAACAGCGAAAAGCGCAGGCTGTCCGCGCCGTATTTTTCAATAACTTCCAACGGGTCTACTCCGTTGCCCAGCGACTTGGACATCTTTCTGCCCTTTTCGTCGCGCACGAGTCCGTGAATCAGAACGTCGCGGAACGGAACTTTGCGCATATGTTCAAGTCCCGAAAAAATCATTCTGGCAACCCAGAAAAATATAATGTCGTAACCCGTTACAAGCACGTCGCCAGGGTAAAAATATTCAAGGTCGGACGTGTCGTCGGGAAAGCCGAGCGTTGAAAAAGGCCACAGCGCCGAAGAAAACCAGGTATCGAGAACGTCTTCGTCGCGGGAAAGATTTTTGCTTCCGCAGTGCGGGCAAACTTCTGGGTCGTTTTTGGCGCAGATTTCTTCACCGCAGTCGGCGCAGTACCATACGGGTATTCTGTGTCCCCACCAGAGCTGGCGCGAGATACACCAGTCCTTTACGTTTTCCATCCAGTTATAGTAAACCTTTGCAAACCGCTCGGGGACAAAGGTGATTTTTTTATCTATTACCGCGTTTATAGCGGGGCGGGCAAGCCCCTTCATCTTTACGAACCACTGCCTTGAAACCAATGGTTCTACCGTGGAATTGCAACGGT
>CAOMHR010000199.1 GCA_948482865.1 Christensenellaceae bacterium | reverse complement strand
ACTATGGTCTTCAATTTTATTGCAACAATACGGAATAAGCAACACTTGAAATATTTGGGTATACATAAGAAGCCTTCCGATAAGCTCCGGTATATTTATAAACAGACAGCAAAGAGATATCCATAGCGACAAATATTGCATCATTAAGAGCACGTAAGCTGAATTGTCTTTTCTGTAATATTTTCTTAAAATATAATACGTTAGTACAGTGAAAACAGCATTGTATAATATATTCAGTTTTCCGTGCGACCCGTTATTAAATCCATCATTGAAGTAATAAGCATATTTAGTTCCGCTAAGCGAATACTCCAAAATCTTGCTAATAACGGGCAGTAACAGCAAGAAGATAATTATAAAGGGCAAGAAATTTTGTCTTATAAATTTAATGTGTACTAATATATAAGGTAATAACATTATGAATGCCGAAATGTGGAACAACGAACCGGCCAATATGCACAGGGAATACTTAAAAAATTTCCCGTTTACAAGATAGGGATATCCGGCAAATACTATTACTACAGCTAACGCCTGACGAATATTATTCAAGGACCAAAAATATATACATGATAAGAATAGTATCGATAAAGACAGAACAGATATTTGTGAATAGTGAATGATAGTGCGTAATACGACAACAAAGAAAATTGCACTTGTTACAACGAAAAGCCATTGAGAGTCATTTGTAAACCACTGTATAATCACGTTGAGAGTATTAAACCCCCACTCAGTATAATAAGGCTTACCGTTTAATATGCTGTTAAATCCCGGGACATAAGTAAAAAAGTAATCTGTACCTACTCCATAGCGAACTGCAGAAATGAAAAATGGCGGCAAAAAAGCCATAAGAAAGAAAAACAAGTATTTCAACCTGTAATTTCGGCGGTTTTCGTACGAATTAATTTGCTTTAACCCAGTCTGATTACTGTCTGCCTTGACATACGGCCGATATTTATATTTTTTATAGTTGCGAGAAGCCTCCATAAGAAAAGGAAGACTTATGGCAAATGCAAGAAAGTATGCTAACATTACAACTAAATTATTTCCTTATGCAAATTTGAACATTAAAACTTTTTTAAGACTACAGTATTTCAATTCTAATTTTTCTTCTCTGGATACTCTATTTGCGGTTTGAATTTTATTCCCTCGCGCGTTCCTTTTATTACCATTCCGATACGTTTAAACCTTTTATTCTTTGCTTTAAATAAAATCCTTAACATATGAAAATTTATTCTTGTCAACTCATAAAAAAATCCTTTTATGCCTTCTCGTCTGTACAGATATACGTCGTTTCTGTATAAATATCTGTATCTGGGCAGTCTTTCGAGAGAATCATTTTCTATTTTTGCGCCTATATTCTGTGCCGATTTGTGAATTACAACACTATCAGTTACAACATAACTTAAATATTTACGGGAAATGCGCCTTGTAAATTCCCAATCATCTGTCCATATGAAAAACTCTTTTATAGGCAATCCCAACTCATAAACAGTGCTGCTTTTGAAAAACAACGATACAAAAGACGCCATAACCACCGTAATTCTTTTCTGAGAAAAATCGGTTACATTCTTGGTCATTGTGCGCCTTTGTAGATTCATCTGACAAACATTTCCGTCTGTCCATAACACTTTGCTTGAAAGAAAACCGTATTGCCCGTTCAGCTCGCTGTCAGATTTCATAAACTCTTCAAGGGCATTTTCCGTAGGCATACAATCATCGTCCATTACCCATACAAACTCGTACCCAAGTTCACAGGCTAACTTGATACCACAGTGAAATCCACCTGCTCCCCCCAAGTTCTCACAAGTGTTATGATATATAATTTTTTTGTCCCGTATATAACAAGAAAGAGCTTCTTCTGTCCCATCGCTACTACAGTTATCTATGATAATGATATCCAAATTATCATAGCTTTGATGCAACAGACATTCTATATTTTCAAGTAACAACTTTTTACGGTTATAAGTAACTACAACAGCTGCAACTTTTTTCATTAAAACCTCTTTTAATCTTTATTTAAATCTGTTTCATTGCGTAAAAAATTTCAATTTAAATCTTTACTTTAAATTTTCTTTTTACAAAATTGAAACTTTTTTTTAACCAACTTTGTTTTTCCATATACATATACGGAATATCTTTATAATTTATTTTATTCTTCAAAATCCACACGTCAAGCAAGCGCTCCGAAAGATACCCGAAAACTCTCTGTTCGGACTGATTCCAGTCGGATATGTCTATTCTTTCTTCGACTT
>CAOMHR010000198.1 GCA_948482865.1 Christensenellaceae bacterium | reverse complement strand
GATTATACAAAGTCTTATTAAGATCTTTATACAGTAATGATATAATAACAGATGTTATTAATAACGTTTGTTGTTTTATTTTTTTGGTGAACGTATGCCTGCAAATAAAGTTATTACAAAAGAAATTATTTTGAAAGAATCATTACAGATAGTAAGGGAGCGGGGTATGGACGGATTAAACGTCCGCGAACTTGCTAAGAGATGCAAATGTTCAACCCAACCTGTTTATTTATCTTTCAGCGGAATGGATGAAATTAAGGTTGAAGTCGCAAAAATGGCGATGCAACTTTTTTTCAAATTTATTGAAAATGAGATGGCTAAAAAAGAATATTCCGAATATAAAGCGATAGGTATGGGATATATAAAATTTGCCGTTGAAGAAACCGAACTTTTTAAATATCTTTTTATGCGCAACCGCACTGAAGAAGACGGTTTTGAAAAGGATAGTTACGAAAAATCGGTATTTGTTATAATGAAAAATTACGGGTTGTATTCAGAACAGGCTTATACAATACATTCGGAAATGTGGGTATTTGTTCACGGAATAGCTACAATGTTTGCAACGGGATATCTTGATTGGGATTGGGACACCGTAAGCAATATGGTAAGCGACGTGTATCAGGGACTTTTATTAAGAATAAAGCAGGGAGAACATAATGATAATACAAATTGACCATTTAAAAAAATCATTTAAGGACGTAAACGCCGTCAATGATATTTCGTTCAATGTAAAAGAAGGCGAATTGTTTGCTTTTCTCGGTGTGAACGGCGCGGGTAAGTCCACTACGATAAATATTATCAGCGGTATTCTAAAAAAGGATAGTGGCAAAGTTAATGTTTGCGGTTATGATATTGATAACAGTTCAAACGAAATAAAGAGCAAACTCGGAATCGTTTTTCAAAATTCTGTACTCGATAAAAAATTGAGCGTTTACGACAACCTTAAACACAGGGCAAGTTTATACGGTATTTTCGGCAATGAATTTAAAACACGTCTTGAAGAGATGACCGATCTTTTGGATTTAAAAGATATTTTGAAGCGACCGATTGTAAAACTTTCCGGCGGGCAGAAAAGACGAATAGATATTGCCCGCGCATTAATGCATAAACCGCAATTACTTATTCTGGACGAACCGACTACGGGACTTGACCCAAAGACCAGAATGACGGTGTGGGGCGTTGTAGATAAATTGCGAAAGGAGACAGGGCTGTCTGTTTTTTTGACTACGCATTATATGGAAGAAGCAGCTGAGTCGGATTACGTTGTGATAATCGATTCGGGAAAGATTGTTGCCGAAGGCACGCCGCACGACCTTAAAAACGAATTTGCAAGCGACTTTATTAAATTTTATAACCGTAGGGAAAATGTTGAAAAATATTTTTCAAAACTCGGTTATTCTGTCAGAAACGAGCGTGATTATACAGAAATCGAACTTAAAAGCACTTTGGAAGTGTCAAAATTTTTTAAACAAAAGCCGGAGCTTTTTGACGATTTTGAAGTTTTAAAGGGCAATATGGATAACGTGTTTTTAAAAGTTACGGGAAAGGATTTAAAGGGGGTATAATATGACCGAATTTAAAAAACTTATTTCTTTGGTTGGCAGAAATACAAAGAGTTATTTTAAAGACAAACTTACATTTTTTATGTCTATGATAACGCCCTTAATTCTCCTTATTCTGTTCGTAACTTTTTTGCGGAATATCTATATCGAAAATTTTAAATCGGGTATTCCGGAAGGCTTTATCGTTGACGGCAGAATTGTCGAAGGCATTGCCGGCGCCTGGCTTATGTCGTCGATATTGAGTGTGAGTTCGGTGACAGTTGCATTCTGTTCCAATCTTGTAATAGTTGAAGATAAAATCAATTCAACCATAAACGATTTCCGTGTAGCGCCTATAAAACCTACGACAATCTCGCTTTCTTATTTCTTTTCAAACTTTTTTGTGACTTTCTTGATTATGATGTGCGTTATGTTGATAGGGCATATCTATCTTGCGGCGGTCGGCTGGTACATAACAGCGGGCGATTTCTTTATGATTATCGTAGACTGTATATGCGGAATCTTATTCGGAACTCTTCTTGCAGGTATAATAGAGAGCTTTATTTCAACCCAAGGCGGGTTGTCTGCGGTGGCAACGCTGGTTTCGTCGCTATACGGGTTTATTTGCGGCGCGTATATGCCGATTTCAAGTTTTTCAAAAGGGCTTCAAAATGTTTTAAGCTGTTTGCCCGGAACTTACGGCGTGGGCATTATCCGC
>CAOMHR010000197.1 GCA_948482865.1 Christensenellaceae bacterium | reverse complement strand
AGCGACGGTTTGCGCACCTTAATTTAAAAAAATATTAATATGGCGCAAAGCGAAGTCGAAGGGTCTCATAGTGTAACGGTAAATAAAATGAGATTCTTCGGCAGGCTCAGAATGACAATATCAGAATGACAGATAATATAGACCACATCATCTGGTTTTTGCAGCAGCAAAAGCAGAGAACCCCTTTATACAACAGCCGCGCGGTATAACACCGCGCGGCGTAAAGGGGAATGTGCAATAAAGCGCGGCGGCGCAAAAAGACTAAAAAGGAAGGCGAATGTGGCAATACCCGCGCCGCCGTAAAATTAAATAGCAAAATCAAGAAGTCATTTTCGGCAAACGCAGTAATACAGGGTCATTCTGAGCGTAGTCGAAGAATCTTTTTGGTATAAGGAGAAGATTATGAAAATAACAAGCAGAAATCTATTAACGGCAATACTGGCATTGCTAAGCGTAATAACGGTTGCGCTGGGTATAAGTTTTATGCTGCCCAAAACGGAAAAAATTAAAGCTCAAGCAGCAACTACTGCGCCTGAAGTTAAATGGTCAAGCGAAGGGTGTTATCAGTATTTTGAATCATCTGGCGGTAATAACGGTTGGGGAAGAGCTGTTAGCTTTCCGATGATGAAGCAAGGAATGACAGCTTATGGCGCTTGTAGTTTTGATGCCGCTTCGGCAAAAGCTGTTGTTTCTAAAACTACTACTGGAAGTAAAAAAATAGTTGCAAATTATATAAGTTTTAAATCGGAGATAGATGTTCCGGCAAACACCGAATATGAAATAAAATATTCGGCAGCAATGACTTTAACGGAAAAAGGCAGCTATACTTATACTGGGTGGATGGATTTCTATGTATATGGTGAGAATGATAATTCTACCGGTATGGTTTTCGGATATGAGGCACCTTCTCAAACTGGTTATTCTGGAGCTTGTGAACTTCGTGAACATTTGACCGTAAGAGCATCTTCAACAGGTAATACAGGTACCAAAACAGCAGAGTATACAGTTAAATTTACCAATACAGATAGTGTTCCGAAAACTTTTAAGTACTATTTTGGCGTATATGCGACTGATATACCGAGTAATGTCTATACATTCAATTACAGCGGTTTTGCGATTATGTCTACCGATATAAAAGTTGCCAAACTTGATTCTCCCGAGACAGACGGCGATACAGCTTTAACTTATGATGAAACTGATAAAACTTTCAAATTTAAGTATTTTACAACTCAAGATTATACAACAGCTTATAGAAATATTTTAGCTACGGCTGAAGGTAAAGATTTTGATGATAATGCAATTGACACAACTAAATTTAGTATAGGAAGTTTGGATTCCGCAGGAATACCAACAGCAATGAATGACACTTTTACTGCAACTGAAGCAGGGACGTATAAAGTAAAGTTCAACTTAACTTCGGCAGCAATAGCCGCAGGCATAACCTGGTCGGACGGCAGTACTAGTGAAAAAACACTGACGTTTACGATAAACCGAGAATCGGTAACAATCCCCACGGTATTGAATGCTACGCAAACATACAGCGGGACAGAGTATGAGTTTGGATTAAGCGGTTATGACAAAGACCTGATGAGCGTGCCAACGGGCGGGTACACGTCAAACAACGGCAGTAATATCAGCTGGGACGAGACGGCTGAGAAGTTCAAAGCAACGGACGCCGGCGAGTATACCGTGAAATTCCATATGGACAGCAAGAACCATATCTGGAAGACGGACAGCGGCGGGGAGTCGTCAACGGACCAGAGCAAGACGATAACGATAAACAAGAAAGAGCTTACGATAAACACGACGAACAGCACGACTTCGGCAAGCAACCCCACGTTTGACTTCGGTTCTGCGGGCAATATGACGGTAAACGCCGTAGCGAGCGGGATCAGTAATCCTGATTTTGAGCTGAACTTGTACTATATCAAAGACGGCGATACGGCAAACCCGCTGACAACGGGCGTAGATGCAACGACAAATACACTGGACGTGTCGCAGATATCAAGCTCGGGCAGTTATACGCTGTGCGTGGAATTGACGGGCGCAACATCGAACAAGAACTACAGCATCGCAAACGGGAAGTACGAGTACGCGTTCACGATCGGCTCGGGTTCGATAGACTTCAGCGTAATCAACTGGCAGTACCGCGAAGGAACGGGCAACGCGGCAGACCTGTTTGTGGGCGGGGTACAGGAAGTATTAAGATATAAGCTGGACTCGGGCAGTGCGGTTAAGTATTATATACTGGCAGATATCGCCG
>CAOMHR010000196.1 GCA_948482865.1 Christensenellaceae bacterium | reverse complement strand
ACCCCCTATAAAGGCCCCAAATAGCCCGTTTCACCCTGTTTTATATGCATTTTTACTGAATTTATTTTATAGACAAAAAAACGTTCAGTCCTTTTTTATCCGTCTGTGCAGCTTTATATCGTCAATCAGTACGGATACTTCAACGTCGCAACAGCTGTCGTCGGGATACATTACCGGTAATCTGCCGTCAATCGCATAGTCAAATAATACGTTTGCCAACATTCCTTTATGCAGACCTTTTTCTGCGTACTCTTCTTTTTCAACCAATATTTCAACCCAGTCGAACTCATTAAACGGGTTAACTTTAAATTCCGTTTTAAATTTGTTTCCCGCTTTAAACCGCTCCCAATTGACAATATTTTCTTCAGGCTCGTGATGATAATAATCAAGATATTTTTTATCGGCATATGCGAACGCATAATCGCCCCTATTCTTTCTGTTCCTGAAATATACAAAGCAGGTATCAGCTTGTATATCAAATATCAAACCCGTGCAACCTTTATGTATTCCCTTTGCCGCAAGCTCTTCAAGCTCGGTCTTCAATTCTACGTTATCGTATATTTTCAAATTCATTTTATCTCTCCCGTATACGGCGTTGCGCAGGTTATCAACCCCAAAGGATGCACCATCCACCCTGTTTTTATTTTAACATTTTTATCTTTCGTTTTCAACTCAATATATACACACAGTTTACGCGCCCTGCGGTTTCCGCAGGGCGCGTAAAATAAATCGTATTAAAATATCGGAGATCGGTGTATTTTAATTTATCTGTTATACCACGGCGGATACGCCTGCGTAAGTTAATTGCCTAAGGTTTTTTGGGTTTGCATTTATCGCAGGAAGAACATCCGTCGCAACCGCAGTCGCAACAGCCGCCCTTATGCTTTACCTTACGGTAAATAAGCCAGCCCGCAACGGCGGCAAACGCAACGCAAACTATTACCAGAACCGCTATATCCCATCCGTTCATTTATCTTTACCGTCCTTTTTTTTGCGCCTGAAAATTGAAGTTATATCAAACTTGCCCAAATTTCTGAGTACTATAAATACCGTTATCACCGCGGCAACAGCAAGCCAGATTGCAAGGGTCCACCACCAGCTACCAATAGTATATACGGCGGAACTTATAATATAACTTGCCGCAACCCAGAACAGTAGCGTCCATCTGAATTTCCCTTTGGGGAGTTCGGCTTTCGCCGTTGCGCAAGCCGCAAAACAGGGGATAGTCGTCATATTGAACGCGATAAACGCAATCAGCCCGGGGATAGTAATGCCTGTCGCCGCAATCATTGCCGCAGCGGCGGTGACCCCTTCTTCGTCGCCGAGAATTTCCGAAACGTCAAAGCCGCCCAAATTAGCCGCGCCCATACTTACAAGACACGCGCCGAGAGTACCGAAAGTGGCGACCACGTTTTCTTTGGCGATAAGCCCCGTAATAGCCGCAACCGCGAACACCCAGCCGAACTCGCCGAGCTGCGAGCCGAAGCCCAGCGGCGTAAACACCGGTTGAACGAACATTCCTATTGAAGCTATAATGGATTCGTTCATCTTTTCGTCGGGAATATAGTTCCAGTGCCAGTTGAGATGCGAAAACAGCCAGATGACCACCGTTGAAGCAAAGATTATTGTAAACGCCTTTTTAACGAAGTGTTTGGTCTTATCCCAAAGGTGCAGCATCAGGTTTCTGAACCGCGGCCAGTGATATGCGGGCAACTCCATTATAAAGGGCGGGGTTTCGCCTTTTAACGTTGTGTTGCGCATTAAAAGCACGCAAACTATTGCGGAGAATATGCCCAGAATATACATTCCGTAGGTTATAAGGTCGGCATTCCCCACGCCGAAAGACGTTACTATTCCGCCTGAAATTGCAACCAGAATGGGCAGTTTTGCCCCGCACGAAAAGAAAGGTATTACGCGGATTGTCGCCGTCCTTTCCTTTTCGTCGGCGAGAGTGCGCGTGTTTACAGCCGCGGGAACGGAACAGCCGAAGCCCATAATCATAGGCATAAACGCCCTGCCCGAAAGCCCGAAGCGGCGGAAAATTCTGTCCAAAACAAACGCAATACGCGCCATATATCCGCTGTCTTCCAGCAGAGAGAAGAATAAAAACAAGGTTAAAATCTGCGGCAGAAAGCCGAGCACGGCGAAGATACCGCCGAGTATTCCGTCGCCCACAAGCCCCGTAGCCCATTGCGCCGCGCCCGCATTTTCCATAAGCGTTACAACGCCGTCCGAAATATGGTCGAGGAACAGATTTAAGAAATTAGTAATGATAACT
>CAOMHR010000195.1 GCA_948482865.1 Christensenellaceae bacterium | reverse complement strand
CTGCCGCAGATTAATATTATCAGTGACAGTATTGCTATAATTATTTTTTTCAAATTACTTCTCCTGTTTAAAATGCCCCAAATTAGCTACATGCATTTAATCCTTGTTGGTCTTTAAAATCTGCATAAAAACTTCTGACGGGACTTCAACGCTACCTATACTGCGCATACGCTTTTTACCTTCTTTCTGCTTTTCCAGAAGTTTTTTCTTGCGCGTAATATCGCCGCCGTAACACTTAGCAAGCACGTCTTTCCTGACCGCCTTAACGGTCTCGCGCGCAATTATTTTACCGCCTATAGCCGCCTGTACGGGAACTTCGAAAAGTTGACGGGGAATTGCTTCTTTAAGATTTTCACACAGCGTTCTTCCGCGGTTATATGCGGAATCTTCGTGTACTATCATCGAAAGCGCGTCGCAGGCTTCGCCGTTCAGAAGAATATCGAGTTTTACGAGTTTGCTCCTTTCATAGCCTTTCAGCTCGTAGTCAAAACTCGCATAGCCGCGCGTGCGCGACTTTATACTGTCAAAAAAGTCAAAAATTATTTCGTTCAGCGGAAGGTCGTATTCGAGTCTTACCCTGCTCTTGTCAAGGTATGTCATCTGCAAAAACGTCCCGCGCTTTTCACGGCACAAATCCATTATCTGCCCGAGATAATCGGGCGGGGAATATATGTCCGCTTTAACGATAGGCTCTTCCATATGCTCTATTTCCGACTGGGGCGGCAGGTGAGAAGGGTTGTCCACAAACAGCGTTTCGCCGTCGGTCTTTATGACCTTATAGCTTACCGAAGGGGCGGTGGTTATTATTTCAAGCCCGAACTCCCGCTCTATGCGCTCCTGTATTATTTCCATATGCAGAAGTCCCAAGAAGCCGCACCTGAACCCGAAACCAAGCGCCACCGAGTTATCGGGTTCGAATATCAGCGACGCGTCGTTTAACTGCAACTTCATAATGGCGTCTTTCAGGTCGTTGAACCTACTGCCGTCAAGCGGATAAATTCCGCAGAACACTACGCTCTGCACTTTTTTATAACCGGGCAACGGCTCTTTTGCGGGCGCGTCCGCGTTTATCACCGTGTCGCCCACGGCAACGTCGAGAATGGATTTTATCGAAGCCGCGATATATCCGACTTCGCCCGCGGCAAGCACGTTTTTAGGCAAAAGATTGGGACTGAACGTGCCCACTTCCACCACTTCGTAAATTTTGTCGGAACGGAAAGTCTTTATCCTGTCGCCCGCTTTAACGGCGCCGTCCTTAATTCTCACAAACAGGATAACGCCCTTGTAATTATCGTAATAGCTGTCGAAAATCAGCGCTTTAAGCGGCGCGCTTTCGTCGCCGTCGGGCGCGGGGAAACAGTTTACAACCGCTTCGAGAACGTCTTCTATCCCCGTTCCTTCCTTTGCGGAAACAAGGGGAGCGGCGGAAGCGTCAAGACCTATTACTTCTTCTATTTCCGTCTTGGCTTCGTCGGGGCGGGCGGAAGGCAAATCTATTTTATTTATTACGGGTAAAATTTCAAGGTTGTTTTCAAGCGCGAGATATACGTTTGCCAAGGTCTGGGCTTCAACGCCCTGCGAAGCGTCCACAATCAGAATTGCGCCTTCGCACGCGGCAAGAGAACGCGAAACTTCGTAAGTGAAGTCCACGTGACCGGGCGTGTCGATTAAATTCAGTTCGTACTCGCAACCGTCTTTTGCGGTGTAAAACATTCTTACGGGCGTAAGTTTTATTGTTATGCCGCGCTCGCGCTCTATGTCCATAGAGTCCAGAAGCTGGTCTTCCATTTCACGCTTTGAAACCTGTCCTGTCTTTTCCATAAGCCTGTCGGCAAGGGTTGACTTGCCGTGGTCTATGTGCGCTATTATACAAAAGTTACGGATATTGCTTTTTTGCCCATAAATAAGCCTTGTGAATTTTTTTCTTAATTATATTAAATTTCAAAAAATTAATCAACTTATTTTTAACCGCCCGCGGCGTCGCCGCGGGCGGTTTATAAATTTAAGTCGGTTTATGAAGCCTTATCAGACAACGGTTGTAGCAAGGCGTTCCCAGAGATAGTCGTTGGTAAGAATCGTACCCGCGCCGATAACCGCTTCAAGCTGGGGTTCTTCCGCAATGTTTACGTGTACGCCCAGTTTCTTTTCAACATACTCGGCAAGCCCGTCCATTTTCACAAGCCCGCCCGAAAGAAAAATTCCGCCGCGCACTATCGAAGACGATACTTCCGCGTCCAGCTTGGACATAACAAGATTTACGTACTCGATAATTTTATCAACGTAGGTTACTATTATTTCGTACACCTGCGACGAATTTATAGCGACCGAAGCGGGCGCGCCCGTTTCAACGTCCCTGCCGTCCGCCACAGTCATTTTGTTGTCGTCTTCCAAAAGGCTGCCCACGGT
>CAOMHR010000194.1 GCA_948482865.1 Christensenellaceae bacterium | reverse complement strand
TGAAACGGCTTGTGCAAGCTGCACGGTATCGTTCATTTCCTGCGCTTGGGGCGTATCGTTTGTGTTTTTATCTTCTTCGGGGGTATAGCTTTTAAAATCTTTCATAACAACTCCGCATATAATGTTAATAACAATTTATGCAAGGAGTTCGAATTATGCAACTTTTTATAATTCTCGCCCTGCTGCTTTACGGCGGCAAACACAGCGCGCAAAATCTTTTGCAGGAAGTCCGCCCCATGCTTGAAAGTTTCGGCGGCGAACAGGTCAAGGAAGCGTTGAAGAGCGCGGACGAAATTTCGCAGGTCATTTCCGCGGTTAACGCTTTCTCAAATGCGAACGGCTCTTCGGAAGGGCAGCCCGCCAATGATAACTCGGCGCGTTACGCTACCGCAACGGACGGCTTTCCGCTTGCGCCCATATCCGAAATTGCCGACAGGGACATTACATATTCGCTTTCGCAGTACATAGCGCAGGCGTAAAAGGTTTAAAAGTTTATATTGATTTTTGAAACGCGGTGTGGTACAATTCAGATATGGAAATCGGAATTACCACAAACAGTTTCACGGGACTTGAAACGGAAACCGCACTTTCAAAACTCGACGGCGCGGGCGCACAGGTCTGCGGCGCCGGACTTAAAACGTTTTACGAATACCGTCCAGAATTTGCCAAAAAATACGCTTCGGTTGCGGGCGGGGTTAAAATCAATTCGGTAAGCGTTGCGCCGCAAAATTTCGAACACCAGCTCTTTGACGAAAGACGCAGAGTGCGCGGCGACGGTTTTTACTGGCTTGACCAGGTTATGCGTTCGGCTCAGTATTTCGGTGCAAAAAATTACGTGTTCCGCGGTTGCCCGCAAAATTCCGCTTACGACGTTATCGCAGAACGCCTGCGCGAAATTTCCGATTTCTGTTCGCGTTACGGCGTGACTCTTTGCCTTGAAAACGACCCGCACGGGCTTTGTTGCTACCCGGGTATTTTCGGCGCACTCAAACAGCGTTGCCAAAGTATCGCGGCGGTCTTTAATTACGGCAAGGCAAAAAATTCGTGCTATCCCTATCAGGCGTATCTTGTTGAAATGGGCGCGCACCTTGCCGAAGTACGGATTGACGCGGGTGAAAACTGCGCCGAAGTTATCGGCAATTTAAAAAAACAGGGTTTTGACGGGGCGGTGCTTCTGGACACCGGTCGCGACCCGACGCAGGCAATAGAGTATATTAAAA
The DNA here is from genome assembly GCA_948482865.1 of Christensenellaceae bacterium. GTDB lineage: Bacteria > Bacillota > Clostridia > Christensenellales > Borkfalkiaceae > Coproplasma. Next base: position 1,242 of record CAOMHR010000194.1, on the reverse strand, counting down.
GTATTATTTAATTTATTAAACTGCGGCAAATTAAAGCCGCCGTTTATTATTTAATACGTGTGTAATTTTGGCGAAAAAAATTTAAAATATTTCAAAAAAATGCTTGACATATGTTGTATACTTTGATAATATAAATAGGCTGTCAATTTGACAGCGTGTTTTTCTTTTGAAAAACAAAATCCGGCTTTCGCCGGTTGATGAAGTCTGACAACTGCATAGGAAAGAAAGAAGAAAGAGAAAGAAAATAGAGTACAAAAAAGGCAATAAGATTAATATTAGAAAGGTTAATACAAGAATTCCGAGATAATACAAGGAAAGGCTAAGAAAGAAGTAACTGAAAAGATATTAGTCGAGTTAAGAGTAAATTTTTGTAAGATTAGGATTTGAAGACAAAAAATGACGTAAAGAGACTTATGTTATTTTGAGAGAAGAAAGATCAAGCTACAAAGAGCATACGGAGGATGCCTTGGTACATGGCGCCGAAGAAGGACGTGACAAGCTGCGAAAAGCTGCGGGGAGGAGCAAATATCCAGAGATCCGCAGATATCCGAATGAGGGAACTCAGCACATAGAAATATGTGTTATCCATATATGAATAAATAGTATATGGAGGGGAACCCGGGGAACTGAAACATCTTAGTACCCGGAGGAAAAGAAAGTAAAAACGATTCCGAGAGTAGTGGCGAGCGAAATCGGAGGAGCCCAAAGGAATTGTAGAAATACGATTCTGGTATCGAAATCGAAGAATATCTTAGTTGAAGACAGTTGGAAAGCTGCACGAAACGAAGTGATAGTCTTGTAGGCGAAAAGATATTTGAGAGGATACAGCGAGTACGTCGGAACACGAGGAATTCTGACGGAATATGTGGGGACCATCCCATAAGGCTAAATACGACCATGTGACCGATAGCGAATAGTACCGTGAGGGAAAGGTGAAAAGAACCCCGGGAGGGGAGTGAAATAGAACCTGAAACCGTGTGCTTACAAGCAGACAGAGGACTACGGGCAACCAGTCTGATGTCGTACTTTTTGTAGAACGGGCCGGCGAGTTACGATTTGATGCGAGGTTAAGTAATACAGTTACGGAGCCGAAGCGAAAGCGAGTCTGAACAGGGCGATAAGTATCAAGTCGTAGACCCGAAACCTGATGACCTAACCATGAGCAGGTTGAAGCAGCGGTAAAACGCTGTGGAGGACCGAACCCACGCCTGTTGAAATAGTCGGGGATGACTTGTGGTTAGC
>CAOMHR010000193.1 GCA_948482865.1 Christensenellaceae bacterium | reverse complement strand
TTCCTGTTTTGAAAAGACAGTGGCGTAACATACTGTCGTAGTTCCCCGTGGCGGCGTTTTGCAAATCGTCATAAACGAAATCGGGCAAGTTATTTTTGACTTTTAAGTCGGCAAGATTTTGACGGATTGCCGTAGCGGAAGAAAAATCTTCTTTAAGTTCGCCGTCGCTGTATCCGCCGCCTATGCGTTTTATCGGTAAAATACTTATATCCGAATTTATTCGCATAAGCGCTTTTGTGTATTCCAAAGCTAAAATGTTGTTGGGGTTTGACAGAAGTTCGCCGTTGCCGCCGCAGGATTCAAACGCCGCGGCATAACTTTTAATATAGCTTTCGCCGCCGCTAAGTTTTTCGGATAAAACGTCTTTAAATTTTTTACTCTCGTTCAAAAGCAGTTTCGCCGCATTTAAAAAGTCTTCGTGCAGTCCGCTTTCGCATCCGAATGCAAGGTAAGAAATTTCCGGAACGGAAGACAAAATTTTAATCGCGCCCTTTGCGAAAATTTCCGCAGGCGCAACGGCAAACGTTGCGGGAAGCTGAATTACGCAGTCGGCTCCGCCGAGTATGGCGTGTTTCGCGCGAGTGAATTTATCAAGGATACACATTTCCCCGCGCTGGGTAAAAGAGCCGCTCATTATGCACAGCAAAGCGTCGCACCCGCTTGCTTTTTTTGCCTGTTCAAGGAAATATTTATGTCCGTTGTGGAATGGGTTAAATTCACAAATTATTGCGCAAATTTTCATTTTATAACTTTACAATTTTAATTTATTATTATATAATGTACGGGATAAAGTTGTCCGAACAAATATATTATAACCCAAAAATTCGGATAAATAAAGTGTTTTAAGGAGAAATGAAATGTCATTGCTTGATAAAATCAAGAAAGCCGGAAACGAAATAGTCGACGCAATAAACGGCACGCCGTCGCTTTTAAGGGAAATTAAAGAAAAGGCGGCTACCCGTAAAAAGACGATTGTTCTTTGCGAAGGCGAAGATAAACGCGTGGTGGAAGCTGCGGCTAAAATCACCGAAGAAGGAATTGCCAAAATCGTTCTTATAGGCAACTATGAAGAATGTAAAAGAGTGGCTCCCGACGTGGATCTTACCGGAATTACGCTTATCGATCCGCTTACGTCCGATAAAACTGCGGAGTACGCAAAGATTTTGTACGAAGCAAGAAAGGCTAAGGGTATGACGGAAGAACAGGCTAACGAACAGGCGAAAGACAGAACTATGTTCGGCGCGCTTATGCTTAAAGCGGGCGACGTCGACGGCTATGTTTCGGGCGCATGTCATTCTACGGCGAACACGCTCCGTCCCGGTTTGCAGGTTGTTAAAACCGCACCCGGTATTAAGACGGTTTCAAGCTGTTTTATTATGATCGCTCCCAATAAGCACGAGTACAATCCCGACGGCGTTGCGGTGTTCGCTGATTGCGCGATAAATATCGAACCCGACGCCCGGCAACTTGCGGATATCGCAATTTCGTCCGCAAAGACGGCGAAAGCTATTGCGGGCATAGAACCGAGAGTGGCAATGCTTTCGTTCTCTACCAAGGGTAGCGGTAACGACGATAAGTTTACCTGTTCTGTTCCGAAAGTGCAGGAAGCTACGCGCCTTGCAAAAGAAGCCGCTCCCGAGCTTGCGCTTGACGGCGAGTTCCAGTTTGACGCGGCGGTAGCACCCGAAGTCGGCAAACTGAAGGCGCCAGATTCAAAAGTGGCGGGCAGTGCAAACGTATTTGTATTCCCCAATATAAACGCGGGTAATATAGGTTACAAAATTGCACAACGCTTCGGCGGATATATGGCTGTAGGTCCCGTTTGTCAGGGTTTTGCAAAACCGTTAAACGACCTTTCGCGCGGTTGCAGTGTCGACGATATTGTGGCAACGGTAGCGGTCACTGTTTTGCAGGCGGAGTAAAAAGGAGTTTGATTTATGAAAATTTTAGTTATAAATGCAGGTAGTTCATCGCTTAAATACCAGCTTATAGATATGCAGACCGAAAAGGTTGTGGCAAAGGGCGGCTGTGAAAGAATAGGTATTCCCGGTTCTGTTTTAAAAGCCAAAGGCAACGGAAACGAAAAGACTTACGAAAAGGATATGCCCAACCATAAAGTGGCAATAGAGCTTGTTTTACATGCGCTTAAAGACGAAGGCATAGGCGTAATTAAGTCTATGGACGAGATAGGTGCGGTAGGACACAGAATAGTTGCCAGCGGCGAATATTTCAAAAAGACTACGCTGGTTACTCCCGAAGTTTTAAAGACTTTGGAAGAAAAGACGTTCGAGCTTGCGCCCCTGCACAATCCTGCGGCGGCAACCGGTTTAAGGGCGTGTATGGAAGTTATGCCAAAGACGCCCATGGCTCTTGTTTTCGATACTTCTTTCCACGCGACTATGCCCGAAAAGGCTTATCTCTACGGAATTGCGTATGAAGATTATAAAGAGTACGGAGTAAGACGT
>CAOMHR010000192.1 GCA_948482865.1 Christensenellaceae bacterium | reverse complement strand
TATATGGGAAATGGCATTTATGGTATAGGTACTGCTTCAAAATATTATTATGGTATGCCTATAGAACTTGCTTGGGACGGTGACAGCAGTTTCATATATAACGGAAATGTTCAGCGTCCCGATGTTAAAATCGTTACTCAGGCTTTTGACTCAATCGGATTGGTTTATGCCGTATGCAACAACAAAGATGTCGGGCAGAATTACACTGTCGAAGTTACTTGCAATACCAGTAATTATATTTTAATCAATGAGCTTACATATTCAATAACTCCGAAAATTCTTGATGTTGAGTGGAGTGATGAAACTTTTATTTATAACGGTTTGGTTCAACATCCCGAAGTTACGGCGTCAGGTCAGATAGGGAATGAACAAGTTAGTTTCGTTTACAAAAATTGTGAAAATAATTTTGACGTAGGTATTAAATATAATGTGACCGTTGACCTTGACGAAAGTAATGCCATTAATAAAAACTATGTCCTTAATTCGGCTCAGACTGAAACGACTTACAGAATCGACAAGAAAAAACTTGAATTGGTAAATATAAAAGCGGTAGACCGCGAGTATAACGGAAAGACCGCTATCGAGTTGAAAGGCGGTGAACTCGAAGGCTTGGTTTACGGCGATGATGTTTCGTTTACTGTTAATATGGCAGTGGCAATCAGCGCAACCGCAGGAGAAAACAAAGCTGTTATGTTTATGCCGTCGCTTATCGGTGAACACGCATATCGTTATAGGGTTGTTGCGCCTGATGTAACAGTAAACATATATAAAGCAAAGTTTGACGTTTCGGGTTTGAAGTTTGAAAGTTTGAATTTTCTTTACGACGGAGATTCTAAAAATTTGCAATTGCAAGGCGATGTCCCTGAATTCATTAAATATGAGATAACGGGAGCCGAACAGACTCAGATCGGGGAATATACCGTTAAGGTGCATTTTATTTACAATGAAACCAATGTTGAGCCTATTGCGGATATTGAAGAAAAATGGTATATTGTACCGTCTGAATATTCTGTTGGCAACACCATTAAGTTGAAAATTCAGTCCGGAACAATAGAGTACGGAGCGATTTTTGAAAGTCAAAATATAGTTGACGTATCTGACGATAAGTTTCCTAAAAGAGAAAAATGTTTAAAAGGCTTTGATACCAGATTCTATAAAAATGGAAACAGAATTGATTTTAATGGCACAGTCAGAATAGAGTTGTTACTTGATGAAGATTTGCGTGCTGAATCAAATTTAAAACTTTATAGTTTGACAGACGGTAATTTGAAGCAAATTGAGTATAAGCTAACAGATTCGGGTTTGGTATTTATAACAGATCATCTTACTGATTTTTATATTACAGTAGAAACTAAAAATAATGCACTTGGAATAGGATTGGGTACAAGTGCAGGAATCTTAATTCTCTTAACTGGAGGATTTTGTATTTTATTTGCAGTCTTAAAGAAGAAAAAACAAACAATAAATAATGAACCCGTTAATGTATCAGTTATAGAAGATAATAATACAGTAGAGCATCAATCTGTATCTTCTACTGAATCCGAAGTGGTAGTTCAAGAGCCGATAGATAAGGAATTTGATATAGACAATATTCATTGCTGTAGTTATCAAAGTTTCCTTGCTTCCTTGAATTATAAGGATCAATATAGGCAGAAAGAAATTTGTTCCTATTCAGCAGAAAAAGCTAATCGCTGTGCCGCTGGTAAAGGTAATGGTAAGAGAAAAGAATTATACTGGTTAGGCAAAAGAATCTTAAAAGGTTCGAGCGAGTATTACAAACTATTGGAAAAAGCAAAGAAAATTATAAATTCAAATTAATACTTAACAAAAAAAGGGCATCCGGTTGGATGCTCTTTTACTGTCAAAGTATTTTCTGATTTGATATCATTCGTGTAAATTTAAGTGCTAATATTTAAGGAGTAAAAAACAAAAAAGTCAAAAGTAATGGATTAAATATTCACAAAACAAGCGTTTATTCGGCAACAATTTGCAAAATATATGGTCATAAATATTGTAATATTTACATATACAGCGCACACAAAATAAGCAAAAAATAAAAAAGTTGGGCTGTATGATGCCAAAGATATGAAATCTTAATTAAATAATTTTAACTGTGAAGAGTAAAAAGTAAACAGCATACCGCATTCACGGACATATTTAAGCAGTTAAGTTAAAGCCATAAAGGGCTTAACTTGTTGCGCATAAAGATGTCTAAGCGTTTATGGTGAAAAGCCCCCGATGGCATTGTTCGTCGGAGGCTTTTTTAATCTTTTATTAGTCACTTCTGACGGATTAGAAATCAAAAGGAGTGGCTAAAATGAAGTTAGAAAATGATGAGTTACGTTGCAAATTTACAGCATGGATGCAAGTGGTAGTTAAAAGAGCGAAGATAGATTATATTAGAAGATTAAAACGACATTATAATGAGATTTCAATAGATGATGAGAAAGTTTTAGATAAATTGCAATTTAAACCAATA
>CAOMHR010000191.1 GCA_948482865.1 Christensenellaceae bacterium | reverse complement strand
AAAATACCGAAGACAATGATAATGTTTTTATCGGTTGGTTCACTTCATCAAATTACGATAAATGGTTTACAGCTGAAACCGTTACTAAAAATATAAACGTTTACGGATACTGGTCTTCGTATGAAGACAGTTTAATCTCCGTCAAATATTATAATGACGGAGAAATAGTAAAAGATTATCAGATTTGCAAAGGTACATATATTGAAAATTACCAACTACCCGAAACAGAGAGCGGTTATTCTTTGGATAAATGGTTGGTTGACGGCAAACCTTACGACTTCAATATTAAACCTTTACAAGATATCGAATTGCACGCATTATTGAAACCCACTGAATATTCAGTAGAATTTATTTCTCTGGACGAAGTAATTTCAACCCAGACTTATACCGTAGAAAACCGCAAAATAATAGAGCCCGCTTGTCCCACCCACGAGCATTATCATCCCGGCAAATGGGAAAGTTACGAACTGACCAAGGGAAATATTCAGATTAACGCTATATATGAACCGGTTAATTACTCGGTTGAATATATTGACGGCGGTGGAAATGTTCTGGCAAAAATCGATTACAATATTACGAACTACAAAGAAGTTGTTCCACCTGAACCTACCTTTGTCCCCGGTTGCTACAGCTATTGGGACGAACTTGAATGCGGTATGACAGTCATCCATCTTAAAGTTGCAATTCTTGATTATACGATAGAATATTATGTAAACGATAAATTAATTGCTTCATTTGAGACGACTATACTGGATTTTCACAAACTTGAAGAACCGGAAATTCCGCAGATTGCTGGTTATGAAGCATATTGGGAAGATTTCAAATTACAGCTTGAAACCAATATCAAAGTTCACGCTGTTTATGACTTAATTACTTACCACGTAAACTTTGTAGCGGACAACAAAGTTGTGGACGTTTTGGAATACAATGTTGAAAATACAGAAATTGAAGCACCCGATGTTCCAGCTAAATCAGGCTACACAGCCAAATGGGAAGAATTTAATCTTGAAATCGGCGATATTACCGTTACTGCCGAATACACCCCGATTGATTATGTGGCAAGTTTTGTAATAATTGACGAACTTATAGAAACCGAGACAAAACTCGCCTACACTACTACCTTCAACGCCGAAAATATGAACATAAACTTTCCCGGTGAAAATGATTATCCGTTTGTTGACGGTTGCTCAGTTAAATGGGAAAAAACATCTTTAAGTTTTAACGACGTTACAATAAAAGGTTATTACTACGACATTGATTACACCTATCTGAATTTCGTTCAGATAAAAGAATATGACGAAAATGAAAATATTAGCGAACATTATTTTTATGTTTCAGGCATATCTTCTTCCGGTTATGACGAAAAAGTTTCAAAAATAGTTATACCCGCAAAATACCATAATGTTCCCGTAAATTACATAGACAAAAAAGCATTTTATAACAATAGTTTTATTAAAACAGTAGAGATTTACGGAATTGAAACTATCAGAGAATATGCGTTTTCCTGTTGTTACTCTCTTCAAAGCGTAAAAATGTTTAACGGAATCAAAACAATTGAAAACAATGCTTTTGGCGGTAGTTCCAATTTAACTAAAATAGATATACCTGAAACTGTTGAACAAATCGGCGAATTTGCATTTACGGATACAGCACTTGTCAGAGTAACGCTTCCCGCAAACCTTAATAAACTTTCTGAAAATTTATTCTGCGATTGTTCGGAATTAAAAGAAATAACTATTCCGGACAGCGTAACGGAAATTTCTTACTGTGCCTTTTCAGGTTGTTTGAATCTTACAAACGTAACTATCGGCTCTAATGTAGAAATTATCAGGGACTCGGCATTTGCCTACTGCTATTCACTGAAAGAAATTACTATACCGGAAAAAGTTAAATTTATTGAAAGCAATGCCTTTCTCGATTGCACGAGTTTAACATCTTTCAATATTTCAGACACAAACAGCGATTGGTATTTGTTTCAAAACAACGATTACAGTAAAAAAATTCTTATACCGAAAAGTATGTTGGACAATGGAAACGATTTAGCCGACAATTTAAAATTGATACCTGATTGGGGTATGTATAAAGAAACTACAGAAAATTCCGCATTACAAATTTTTTAATAAAATTTTGTCACAGGCTTAATTTTAGCTTGACAAGATTATTAAATTAATATAGAATTATTTATGCTTTTAATAAGTGCACTCATGGCGGAATTGGCAGACGCGCAAGACTAAGGATCTTGTGGATAACACCATGCAGGTTCAACTCCTGTTGAGTGCACCATAAAAGCGGGCTATTTTGTATCAAAATAGCCCGCTTTTGCTTTATTTTTAATCATTTTTTGAATTATACCCCAAAATTACCCCAAAAAATTTCACTTAAAAAGCCGTACTCTTTTGTAGCATTTGAATCCTTTAAACGTCATAAACGTAATCAAAAATAAATAGCTTTTTCGACGAACCACTTATTATAAAAAGATTCTTGATACAGCTCACGGGTTCTTCCCTGTACTTGCACTGTATACCGGATTGTCGGACTACCGCCGACGTGCCGCGGCGGGGCTTGCCGCTTTTCAATAATTTTTGAAATATGATATT
>CAOMHR010000190.1 GCA_948482865.1 Christensenellaceae bacterium | reverse complement strand
ACGCGCTCGTCCAGTCCACTTCTATCGCCTGCGCCGCTATCCGCCACTGGAACGTTTGCGTGCCTACCGTCTCGTAGTTAGCCGTGTCCGTGGTAAGCGTAACCTGTGCCGTGTACGTGCCGATGTTCGTGTTCTTGTTGTTTATAGTTATATTCGCGCCGCTCACGCCGTCAGGGTACTTCGCCGGATTAAGCCGTATCTCCACCGCGCCGTTGCCGTAGCTGGGCGGATTATCCGGGTCGTACACCGTCCAGCTCCCGCCTGCCACTTTGTACTGTAGGTTTTTGTTAAGGTTATCCAGATAGTCCTGGTCTATCTTGCCTTTGCTGATTTCCCATTCTATCTCATACCAGCCGCTTAGGTCGTCTCCGCCGAAACTGCCGTTGTTGCTGCCGCCGCTCTTGAACTTGTGGTCCGCGTCGGTCTTTAATGCGATTCGGGTCTTGTACTTGCCAACGCCGTCAGCGTACTGCACCGTAGCCCCGCTTGCGTTCGTCGTCATGAACCCGTTTGTGTAGCCGTTGCTGTTATAATTTGCGTCTATGCTCAGATATCCGCCTGCGGCGATATCTGCCAGTATATAATACTTAACCGCACTGCCCGAGTCCAGCTTATACCTTAATACTTCCTGTACCCCGCCAACAAACAGGTCTGACGCGTTGCCCGTTCCTTCTTTATACTGCCAGTTGATTACGCTGAAGTCTATCGACCCAGACCCGATTGTGAACGCGTACTCGTACTTGCCGTTTGCTATACTGTAGTTCTTGTTCGCTGCTGCACTCGTAAGCTCTACGCATAACTTATAACTGCCAGAGCTTGCTATCTGCGATACGTCCAATGTCCTTGCAGCCTGGTCCACGCCCGTTGTCAACGGATTTGCCGTGTCGCCGTCCTTGATATAGTACATGTTCAGCTCAAAATCAGGAGTACTGATCCCGCTCGCGCTTGCGTTTACCGTGATATTGCCAGCAGAACCGAAGTCGAACGTGGGGTTGCTCACCGACGTCGTACTGTTACTTGTGTTTATCGTCAGCTCTTTCTTGTTGATTGTAATTGTCTTGCTCTGGTCCGTGGACGTGTTGTCCGACCACATATAGTTAGGGCTTGTTAATTTGAACTTTACGGTATATACTGCGGCGTCTGTTGCTTTGAACTTCTCGTTCGCACTGTCCCACGTCACCGTTGTGCCCGCTACACTGGACGTCAGTCCCGACGTGTTCACCGTCATCTTTGTACTGTCGTAATTGCTGACGCCGAACTCATACTCTGTCCCGCTGTATGTTTGCGTAGCATTCAATACCGTTGGAACTGCAATTGCCGCACGCTTTACAGTAAAACTTAATTCTTTTTCAATACTGCCATCGTCAAACTTAACGCCGCTTGCAATAAAAGAGTCTTTAATTTTTAGTTTTACTTTATATGTACCGGCATCTGTCGGCGAAAATGCTCCTTCACCGTTATTTGTACCGTTTAACACAACTGTACTTTGTGCAATAGTAATAGGGTCGCCGTCAAAAGTTAATCCTGAAACAGAGCTTAATTCAACACATTCATATGCTTTATCATAGACAATTGATTCTGTTTTTCCGCTTGGTGCAAAAGGTTTGACCGTTGAAACCGTAGGCTCCCCGGAATATTTAAAACCAAACTGTATAGGGCTACCCGTATAAGTATCTTCAATATCACCCAAAGCCTGCGGAGTGTCAATTTGCGGTCCTTCAAAAAATCTAAACGATATATCAAATGTAAAACTAACCGAACCGCTTGTTTTATTATTCATATATGCATAATACATACCATACAAAGTATAATTTGTTTTATCCGTATTAGTATTATTGTATACTACCGTGTCATTAAAAGGATACGGGTTAGAATGCGAAGACCAATTACCCTCATAAAGCCCGACCAAAAAATGATCTAACGAAGCAAAATCCTCATTAAAATAAAGCATAGCATGCTCTTGGTTAGCTATAACACCGGAAAATGACCAGTCCCACAAAATGTTGTAAACTGTATTTGCAGGAAAGTCAAAAGTCAATTGTATAGGCACAGCTATCAATTTACTTCTATACGAGTTCATTGTAAAAGTAGTGCTTATGGTCCCTGCATCACCTGTGCTTGTTGCATTACAAGCTATGTTAGCAGAATCGGGATTAGTTGCAGACATACTTGTAGCATAACTAAATGTAAAAGGCGCATTTGTAGCAGAGCCCCAAGGAGTAATAGCAGTTGTTTGTACATATTTTATGGTACCGAAAGAAAGCTGCGGCTTTATTGTAGACGTATTTGTTGTAGCCGCTGCGCTTGCAACCTTAGAATTAAACGTACCGCTCAGAAACGAAACCGCACAAGTAATTGAAACTGCGCACAGTAATGCCAGTATTACCGTTAAAAAATTACGTGTTTTAAATTTTTGCATTTAGTATTACTCCCCTGCCTTTTTGTATTTGCCGAGATTCTTCGACTACGCTCAGAATGACGCTACATTCGCTCGGAATGATATATAGCGCAAATGTTGCCTTGCCAAAGCAAAAACAAAAAGACAATAAAAAAAGTGTGGCTCCCGAAAGAGACACACTCTGCTATGTAGTATCTCTTACGG
>CAOMHR010000189.1:1744-2692 GCA_948482865.1 Christensenellaceae bacterium | reverse complement strand
GATATCCCGTCCATTCGTCCACTTTATACGGTTTTACTAAATCAATTCTGTCATAATGCCGTAACGTTTCGGTTGTCATTCCAACGATTTCCGCCGTTTTGCTAATGGAAAAACAATTTTTCATTTTTTATAAAATCCCCTTGACTTTTGTGTAACACAAAAGTTTATACTCATTATAGCATTGTAGAAAAGCAATGTCAAATTTACGTTTTAAGGAGTCTTATTATGAAAAAATTAACGGTCTCGTTTCTCGCTCTTGTAGGCGCATTGGTATTTGCACTCTCCGGTTGCTCAAACAATGATAACTTTACCGAAAAGTCTTATTCAAGCGGTGAAACTGAAATAGAAAAAATTATCATACAAGCAACCGACAGAGAAGTTGAAATCAGCGCGGCGGAAGATAATCAGATTTATATTGATTACTTCGACGGCGAAAAAGAATATCTTGATATTTCCGTATCCGAAAAAAAGGAATTAACGGTTAAACTGACATTTAATAAAAACTGGACGGATTTTATCGGAACAAAGCCGTCTGCGGAATATCGGAAAATAAAGATTGCTGTACCCGATAATTTAATTAGCACACTTTCTGTAAATACGACAAACGGTAATATAAAAGTAAATTCACTTTCATTTACGGAAAATATCAGTCTTGATACAAACGGCGGAAATATAATTTGCGAACGTATAAGTGTTGGCAAATCTATCAACTTAGTAGCAAAAGACGGCAGCATTACAGGCTCTATAATTGGCGGCTGGGATGACTTTTCAATTTCCTGCAAGATAAAAAAGGGCGACTGTAATTTACCGTTGAATAAAGATTACGGTGAAAAATTATTTTCAGCCGACTGCAATAACGGCAATATAAATATCCGGTTTGTAAATTAACGAGTCAAAATATTATAAACAAAAGACTTATCATGTTTGTATATCTTACCATCTTCTTGG
>CAOMHR010000189.1:1342-1734 GCA_948482865.1 Christensenellaceae bacterium | reverse complement strand
TAGCCGGCGGGTCTTCACTTTCGGGCATCGCCCTTAACTTTTAGCCGCAAGCAACGCTTGCATGTAACGACCTGGCGGTCTTTGCGTTTATTGCTTGCTACCCGTAATCGGGTTCTCGTCGTAATCAAAAATTAGCTGCAGATTTTCTTTATCTGTTTTTGATTGATTTTGTATGTACTCTTTGATTACTTGAGTATCATTGCCTGTCGTGTCTGCATAGTAACCACGACACCAAAATTCCCGACGTCTGTGACATCTGTATTGAAACTTTGCCTAAACAAATTTTTGGACATCCTTGGCTGTTGTATGGAAATGATAAAATGAGTAAAAGTAAAGGAAATGTTTTGTATGCTGATGATTTAGTGAAACAATTTGGAGTAGACGCGATTCGT
>CAOMHR010000189.1:0-1332 GCA_948482865.1 Christensenellaceae bacterium | reverse complement strand
TAAACAAATTTTTGATATATTATTAAACTGCTTTTACCTTTCAAATATCGAAAATTTGGGCGGTATTGAGAGCAACAGGCGTAAGTGGTCTATTGCCATTCCCTCTCAATTATTTCTATACCTTTCCATGTACACAACGCCTGTCACCCTGAGCACTGTCGAAGGATCCCCAGTGTAAACAGTAGCCGAAGGGATTCTTCGACTCCACTTCGTTCCGCTCAGAATGACAAATAAAAACCGTTCCGCTCAGAATAAAAAGAAACAAAGTGCCCCACTTTTCACCGCGCCCCGCCGAAGGGTCTCTCTCTGCGTGGCGCAATGCATTCCAACCTGCCCAATTGTCTCTCGTTGTTCGGCATAAAATATTTTGCGCCGATACTTAGGCGCAAAAACTACGCGCTAATTACAATTCCATTTTGGATGTGCTAAAATTTTACTGTCATTCATTTGACTGTCCTGCATTTGTGTTTTTGATACAGCCGCCAAGTCATAATTTTATTTTACATAAACGGAGTGATTTTTTCAATCTCACCGCATAAGCCTTTTTTGACCCCCGAGTTTTCTTTATACAAACAGCGTTCACGCGGTTTTGCGTGAACGCCTAAGTTTGATTATTCGGTTTTGGTGTTTTTAATCTTTGTCTTTTTGCACCTTTCGGCGGCTTAATTGTCTTTGGCTATATCACCGTCTGTGCAGCGAATTGTGTAGTCGCCTGTATTGCTATTCCAATAATTGCCTTTTACAATAGCATTCCATAGCGCCATTGTACCGTTAAAGGTGATACTCGTAAGACTACTGCAACCGTAGAACGCTTGATAGCCGATTCCCGTTACACCGTCGCCCATATTTACGCTCGTAAGACCGCTACAAGCGCGGAACGCATTCATACCGATACTTGTTACGCTGTCGGGTATGGTTATGCTCGTAAGACCGCTGCAATCTTTAAACGCAGAAGCATCGATACTCTTTACACTGCCGGGTATAGTAATTGCGCCTGTAATTGCTTCCGGTACGTCAATAATTTGTGTTTTTTCTTTATTAAACAGGATACCGTCTTGACTTGCATAATGCGCGTTGTTTTCGTCTACCGTTATACTTTCAAGCGAGCTGCAACCGCTAAACGCAGAATCAGCGATACTCGTTACGCTGTTCGGTATGGTTATGCTTGTAAGACCGCTGCAATCGTAGAACGCAGCCTGTCCGATACTCGTTACGCCGTTCGGTATGGTTATGCTCGTAAGACCGCTGCAACCCTCAAACGCAGACTCTTCGATACTCGTTACACTGTTCGGTATGGTTATGCTTGTAAGACCGCTGCAACCCTAAAACGCA
>CAOMHR010000188.1 GCA_948482865.1 Christensenellaceae bacterium | reverse complement strand
GTGCGGTAGGAACAATCGAACTTTTTCACCGCGACAGCGAAATGATTACTTTGATAATTGCGGGCTTATGCGCCTTGATTTGCGTAGCGATTACGAACGCGCGGTAACAATCGCAGAAATTATTTCACTTATTAAAAATTGTGCGTTCGATTGGTTTTACTGTGATAAAATAGCCACAAAAGTAAAACCTTTTGCATCAGAAAGAAAAAACGCATTTTTAAAAATCGGGTTTTTGCCTTCAAGCAAACCGCTTGTCGGCGACGGCGGAGAAACTTATTACGATTACTATGTTTTAACTGAATAATCACTGTGCCAAAACAGCGCTCTTTTTCATAAAATGGTAAAGCGAAAAGGAGCGCGTTTTTTATGGCAAGACCTTTGACATTACAAGCAGAATTTCCTACGACTGAAGGGCTTACGCCCGACGCTTACAGTCTGGCGGTTATATCGCCGGCGTACGCTTCGCCTACCGGTGAGCTGAACGCTATACTTCAGTATTTTTACCACTATTTTAATTTTGACAAATGCGGTTATAAAGAGATTGCACAGACAATCAAGAGCATAGCCATTGCGGAAATGATGCATCTTGAATTGTTGGGCGAAACTATTACAGCGCTTGGCGCGCAGCCCATATACTGTCAAAATCCGCCTACGGCTTTCAACTTTTATTCGGCTAAATACGTTACGTACTCGCGCAATTTAATACATATGATAGAAGACGATATTCTGGCTGAAAAAAAGGCGATATCGCTTTATTCGAGAATGTTGCCACGTCTTAAATGCGAGCAGCTTAAAGATATAATATCCAGGATTTTGCAGGACGAAAAACTGCATCTTGAAAAGTTTGAAGAAATTTTGCAAGGGCTTAAACGTTGACAGTTTAAGCCTTTTGTAATAAAATGGACGAAAGGAAAAATTTGTATGAATTATGACGTAGCCGTAATCGGCGGCGGCGCTTCGGGTATGGCTTGCGCAGTCCGTCTGTTGAGCAGCGGTAAAAAATTAAAGATATGCTTAATAGACGCGGGCGAGCGTCTCGGTAAAAAACTTGCCGCAACAGGTAACGGTCAAGGGAACGTTTCAAATATTCATATGGGCGCTGAACACTACCACGGCGGCAATTTGTCTTTGGTGGATAAAATTGCGTGTAGTCGCGTGTATAACATAACGGAACTATTCGGTTGCCTATTTACGGCTGACGACAACGGTAGAATATATCCTGCGGGAAGACAGGCTTCCGCGCTTTGCGACGCGCTTATTTCAAAACTTAAAGGCAAGTGTGAAATTTTACTGTCGACCAAAGTTACGCGTCTTGAAAAAGGATTTAATTTAAGTCTTTCGGACGGCAATCAGGTTGCGGCGCGCTATGTGGTTTTCTGCACCGGCGGTAAGGCGCAAAAACAGTTTAAAACGGACGGCAGCGCGTACGGTTTGGTAACGGCTTTCGGACACGCTTTAACGCCGCTTTATCCGTCGCTTGTCCAGTTGAAAACCGATATAAAACATATTAAAACGTTAAAGGGAATACGTGTTGACTGTAACGTCACGGCTGTATGGAAGGGCTCTGTTGTGGGCGAACGGCGCGGTGACGTGATTTTTACCGATTACGGCGTTTCCGGTAATGCGATATTCGAGCTGACCGCATATATGTCCGATTTGCAGGGGGTGGAGCTGTCGCTTGAATTTTTGCCTGATTTCCCAAGAGACGTTATAGCCAAAAATCTTACGGAGAGATTGAGCGGGGGAACGCCTTTTAGCGAAGTTCTGTCAGGTACTCTTCACAACCAATTGGGTAGGGCAGTGATTGCGCGTTCCGAAAATAAAAGCGTTGAAGACATAGTGAACGTTCTGAAAAATTTTCGTTTGCCTGTCACGGGTACTTTGGGGTTTGATTATGCGCAGGTCACTAAGGGCGGAATAAAGACGGACGAGATTACGGACGAGCTTGAAAGCAAGCTGGTCAAAAATCTGTTTTTCGCGGGTGAAGTTCTGGATGTTGACGGCGACTGCGGCGGTTACAATTTACAGTGGGCTTTTACAAGCGGAATGGCGGCGGCTGACGCAATAATTAAAAGATTATGATTTGCAGGCTTGACAATATAAAACTTAAAATAGGCGAAAGCGAAAATAAACTTTTGCATATCGCCCAAAAAAAATTGCCTTCGTTAAAGCGTTTTTCGATAATTAAAAAATCGCTGGACGCCCGCGACAAGGGCAATATTTTTTGGGTTTATTCCGTAGCTTTTTCCGATGAGGAAGAAGCGGCTGAACCTGCTTTGGACAAATTGAAAAATCCGCCCAAAGTAGCGGTCATAGGTTCCGGTCCGGCAGGACTTTTTTGCGCCCTTCGTCTTATTGACCGCGGTATAATTCCCGTTATCATAGAGCGTGGCGAAAGGGTTGAAGACAGAAAGCAGACTATTCAAAAATTTTTTGACAGGCGAATATTAAACGTCAATTCAAACGTTCAGTTCGGCGAAGGCGGTGCAGGTACTTTTTCGGACGGTAAACTTAACACGCAAACCCGCGACGGATTCAATAAAGAAATTTTGAAAATTTTTGTGAAATTCGGTGCGCCGCAAGAAGTTGCGTATCTCAACAAGCCGCACGTCGGCAGCGACAGGCTTTTTAAAGTTCTTCAAAATATCCGCAGTTACATTATTGAACATGGCGGCGAATATCTGTTTAATACCAAGGTTACGGGCTTTGTAAACAGCGGCGGCAATCTCCTAAGTCTTATTGTTAAAGATGCGATAAGCGGC
>CAOMHR010000187.1 GCA_948482865.1 Christensenellaceae bacterium | reverse complement strand
TATATTTATAAATTTTAGAACCAAATTGTTGCTCAAAAAAGGCTTTGTAGGTTATATTAAATTCTCCGCCTAAATTTTGATTATATAAATTTAACTGCAAGTGCGGATCATTTGTTTCAATAGTTTTTTCAATGACAATACCGGATAAACTATGTTCAATTAAAATATGAACACGCTTCATAAAGTCATTCCGATTCATACCTGTTATCAAACCATTGTTGTCAATTGAAACATTCTCAATGTCTTTAATATAAGCAGATTCTATAGTGAGTTCTATATAATCAGATATTACGTCATAATCCGAATTAGTATTGTTGCCTTCGAAAGCAGCAAACAATTTAATTTTTGCTGTAACTGGAGCGTTGGCATTTACCGTAAGTGTCTCTCCATTACGAGTAAAATAAATGTTATTTTTGTCCGCATTTAGCTTATTTCCATCTTCGTCCAAATAATAAATTTTAAGATGTTGCGTTTTACCATATGTCGCAAACTTGCTCACATCTAATGCATTTGCAAATGCTTTTAAGCTTATTTGTTCTCCTTGCGCAAGATGCATTGATTTATAAAGTTTGAAATCTGATATATCGTCTGCTTTGTAATTAGCTGTTTCAGTTAACTGTTTTTCATTTAAAACAGATTCAAAATACTTACTTTCGCCTTGAATACCTAAATAAACATTATTAATTTTTTCTTCTTGGACATTAAATTTAAAATCATTAACGGTTTCACCATCACAAAGCGAAGTAATCCTAAGTGTAAAAGTTCCGGGTAAAGCTGCACCCAATAAAATACTATCTTTGAAATTTTCATCAATTACAATTGAAGCATTATTATCAGTGTGACCAAATTTAGTCCCAGTGTTGCCTTGATTTATAATTTCAACCCTTACGCCTTTATATGTAATTTTTTCAGGAAGCAAAATTTTGAAACCGAATTGCCCGCTTGTCTTAAAAGTTCTGACAGATGTATCTAGTTCGATTTCATGCTCATTAGCCAAACCAAACTTGTGGAACACATAAGTCTTGTAGAACTCAACCCCGTCAGCAACCGCTTTTACGGTAACAGAAGCTTGCTTATCTTCAGCAACACCATTAGATATCTTTAAATTGCAAAGAGTAATAGTTAGAATTGTTCCATTTAATTCATATTTACAGTTATCCGTTTCAATACTGTACTCAACATTCTTATACGTTGCATTGGACGGGTACACAACTGTCTTTAAATCAATTTGGCCTACACGATATCCATAGTCAAGGTACTGAGTAACATTGTTATTCATGTCGATACCAATAACAGGCTCTTTAGTTACTTCTATTTCCACAGTTTCACTATAATCGCCATTGTCGGTAACAATAAGCAATCTTATTAATCCCGGCTCGTTTGCATAAAGTTTTCCGTTTTCGATACGGGCACCTATGTTTTTATAGCCTTTATAATTGTTCAAAACGGTATATGTAACTTCGTTATAAGTAGCATTGCCGGGTAAAACGCGCGTAACAAGATTAAGGCTTTCAGTATGCTTAAATGTCGTTTTTGCAAACACTATGCCCGTTACAGGTTCCTTGGCAATCTCTATTTCATAATCTTCGTAAGTACCGTCTGCAATAACGCGTAAAGTAACTTTTCCTACCTGAGAGCTAAATAAAGTATTGCCGTCAATAATTTCGGCATTAATTGAATTTTCTATCAATTCAAAAGTTACATCTTTATATGTTGCGTTAAAAGGGTAAGCCGTTGCGGTAAGTTTAACAGTATTGTTAACTTTAATAACCGTAGCACTTGTTAAAACAACTCTTGTAACAGGTTCTTTTTGAACACAAATAACTACGTCGCGCGAAACATCGCCCGCGACAGCTCTGACTTTTACAACACCAATCTTTTGCGCATAAAGATATCCGTCTACAATCTCTGCGCCAATGTCCGCACCGCTGACAACGGTAAATGTCACTGTCTTATCCGTAGCGTTTTGGGGATAGACAGATGCCGAAAGTTTAAGGCTTTCGGTTACTTTAAATGAAGTTGCACATGTAAAAGTTACATTTTCGACAGGAGTTTCTACTACGTATAGACTTATAAAATCGCTCTCCGCACCGTCAACCACAGCCTTCACCCTGATGATAGTGCCAACTGCCGCAACATCGTTTACATACAGTACGCCGTCTATGACTTCTCCGTTTCCGTCAAGGATATAAGTTACGCCGGGATTACTTACAACTGCTGGACAAGTAGACGTAATAAGTCTTACGCCTTCGCCCACTTTAATTGTTTCGGTTTCAGATACAAGCGATACGCTTTCTACATCTATTCTACCGCTCTTAATTTGGTATACAGTACTCTCTATTCCGTCAACTATAGCGTATACTTCTATAAGACTACCAACAGGGATAGTCGGATCTATAAGTAATAAACCGTTCTCGGAAAGCGTTGCTTGTCCGCTTTTCAAAATATATGTAACATCACGATTTGTTGCATTTATCGGATAAATTGTAGTAATAAATTGATACGCTTCACCCATATCGCTTTTTACAAACGTGGCATTTAAACCGATACTCTGCACTTCTTCTTTAAGAACTGTAACAGTTTTACTTTTACTCAAACCGTCAACAGTAATCTTAACCGTAACTGTTCCCGGTTTTTCGGCATAAAGTACCCCCGACTCAATTCTACTGTCAGCAGAATCGTCAAGTATTTCGTAAATAATATCATTTTTATAAGTAGCGTTATCAGGCAATACATTTACAGCAAGCTCAAGACTGTCGGTGTGCTTAAAGGAATTTGAAAAATCAAATTCAATACCATCATTATCTCTTATACCTAATTTTAAATACTTAAAT
>CAOMHR010000186.1 GCA_948482865.1 Christensenellaceae bacterium | reverse complement strand
GTAGATGACTTTACTTATTGAATAGTTATATTATTGAATAACTATTCAATTAACAGCCCTTAAAAAACAGGGAATTACCCTGTATTTTTGGCTTTATTTTTCGTTGACGTGAGTTAGACCTGCTTCTAATATATTTGTAACGTGGTCGTCATCCAACGAATATTTTACTTCTTTGCCTTCCTTTGTTCCTTTAACGAGCTTTGCAGAACGTAAAACTCGTAACTGATGAGAAACTGCTGAAAGGCTCATATCCAAAATGTCCGCTATTTCTCCAACATACAAATCTCTTATTTGCAAGCATTTGAGTATTTTTGCCCTTGTCGGATCGCCGAACATTTTGAATAGCTCTGCAAGATTATATATGACGTCATCATTCGGCAACATACTGCGTATTGTATTTTTCGTATCTTCCGCCATACAAGCCTCCTTTAATTGAACGGTTTCTCAACTGTTCAATAATAGTATATTCACTTATACCTAATATGTCAACTGTTTTTTGCATTTTTTCAAAAAATTTTAGCAATTCTAAATAAAAACATAATTCAGTACTATGAAAACCGAATAGGAACGCAATAATTCTTTTTTGTTTTTCGTTGGTCTATCGTAGCATAGGCTTCGTAAAGAACAAAAGGTGTGCGGTAAAAAATCAACATAACTTAATAATCAAGCATAAGAGAACCGAGCTTTTAACAGCTCGGTTTTTTCTTTATCTTATTGATTTTTTACCTGTATAGCAGACCGACTAAATCATTTAAATTCGGTTGCTACTTTTGTCCTTTACATTACGACCACGAAAAACAAGACTTAACCCAGCCTATGCCCCGTAGCCCTTTTGCCGAAAAACAAAAAAAAGGAAAATTTACGGTTTTCGGTAAGGTGGTGAGTTATATGCGTTTGTATATCGACACGGGATAATCCGTGTTTTTGTTTGGCTTTTCGGAGTTTATCTCGGTCTTGCCTCTGTGTTATTTTACCCGCACTCATAGCTATGATGCACTTATCAACATTGTAAGGAGTTTGGCTATGAACCAAAAAGAGCTTAACACGCTTCTAAACTTCCTACAAAAGCAAAATTCGCCTGATACCGACGAACTGATTTCCATTGTCTTGAAAATGGCGTCTGACAGCGCAGCTTTGAAAGCGGTCAAAAATAAACCGGCAGACGAAGGCAAAGGCGAAAAAAAGTATTTGAAATTTACTAAACAGGAGATTGAAATTATGCCAGCTTATTTAAAGCAAATATTACTTATGTACAACGGCAACGCCGTTACTTACCGTTATCACAACGGCTCGTATGAAACACGCTACCGCAGGGACGGATATCGTGTTCAAGTTTATGCACCAGACCTTAAAACTTTGAGAATGAAATTTCTTGATAAAATTGCTAACGCTAAACCTGAAACAAAAGAAGATACCAGCGTACCGCTTATGAAAGATTTTATTTCTGAATGGCTGAAAGTTAAAACGGTTACTGTAAAGGACAGCACGATTAAAAGCTATACCACTTTAATTGACAGTCATATAAACCCGAACTTTGGGGGTAAACGGATAAGCGCAATAACCCGTTCGGACGTTCAAAACTATTTGACTGATTTAGTCAAACAAGAAAAGAACAGAACGGCGCAGAAACTCAAACAACTATTATCCGCTATTTTTGACGTTGCGTCAGAAGATTACGGAATTAAATCGCCTATGGTAAAGGTAGAGCTACCGCATTACGAAGTTCAGAAAGGCACGTCGCTTACAAAAGCCGAAGAACGGTTACTCGTTGATTACTGCCTTAAACGAAAGAACACTACCGCCGCATCTGCCGTACTTGTTTTGCTTTATACGGGTATGCGTGTCGGCGAACTTAAATCAGCTAAACTTTACGATAATTACATAGAGTGCGAAACAGAAAAAATCAGAAAAGGATATGCCGCCGTTTTCCGTAAAATTCCCATTTCGCCTATGCTTCGGCGCGTTATGCCTTATATCGACTTTGCAAAAGCATTTTCGGCAAGCAGGGACTGGATAAAGACATTTCTTAAAGATATTTTACCCAGCCATCACACCCACGAACTTCGATACACTTTTATTACCAGAGCAAAGGAAGCAGGCTGTAATTTGGAGCTTGTTATGCTTTGGGACGGACACAAGTTTGACGCTCACGTTAAATCAAGCGCGGTTGACAGGGGTTACACGACCTATTCAAACGAGTATTATTTCAAAGAGATTGAAAAAATTGACTACGATTTCTGATAAATAACATAAAGGGCGAGCAGTTAAAATGTTCGCCCTTATTTATGGAGTTCCCCCCAATGTTAATTTGCTTTATTCATTTCACACAATTTTATGCAGAAAAAGCCCCAAAACGGTCAATTCTTCCCCCCAATTCCCCCCAATTCACATTTTTGACATAAAAAATGAGAGCAATTCCGTGAATTACTCTCAATTTTTTGGTGCTTGTGATCGGACTTGAACCGATACGACTGTTACATCGAGGGATTTTAAGTCCCTTGCGTCTGCCTATTCCGCCACACAAGCGTATATTTATTCAGTTTTTGACCATATTTCCTACTCCGAGGGATTTTAAGTCCCTTGCGTCTGCCTATTCCGCCACACAAGCAAAATTTTTAATTGTTGCGGTTACAGCAAAATAAAATGCTGTTAAATAAAAAAGCCTTGGCTGTGTGCCAAGGCTTTTTTCTGGAGGCGCCACCCGGATTTGAACCGGGGGATGAGGGTTTTGCAGACCCTGGCCTTACCACTTGGCTATAGCGCCATAAAAAAACAGTGCGCAAGAATTTTTGGAGCGGGAGACGAGATTCGAACCCGCGACATTCACCTTGGCAAGGTGACGCT
>CAOMHR010000185.1 GCA_948482865.1 Christensenellaceae bacterium | reverse complement strand
GCTGTACAATGCGCGCGTTGTACTTGTCCTTCCACTGCCACACGCGCTTTAAAAAGCCGTCTCTCCCCAGACTTTCCTTGCTTTCGCCTTCCGCCTTGACCTGTTCCATAACCTTTACTTCTGTCGCAATAGAAGCGTGGTCCGTGCCGGGCAGCCAAAGGGCGCAGTAACCCTGCATACGCTTGAAACGTATGACCGCGTCCTGCATAGTTTCGTCCATGGCGTGTCCCATATGAAGCTGTCCCGTTATATTGGGGGGCGGCATCATTACCGTAAACGGCACCTTGTTATCGTCGCGCACGGCTTTAAAGCAACCGCCTTCTTCCCATTCCCTGTAAAGCCTGTCTTCAAAGTCTTTGGGATTGTAAGTCTTTTCCATAAAAACCTCTTAAATAAATCCTTTTTATTATAACCCATACCGGCTTTGGTTGTCAAACGCAAATAATCGGCGCATACAATGTATTATTAAATTTTTCAGGCGGCGGCAATACATAACTTTAAGGTTGGCGCACGCCCAAGGAGTAATACATTGAAAAAAAGGCTTGTATTAGTGCTTCTTTCAGTCGTAATGGCGATGATTATCCCCTTCTCTTTTGCGGCTTGTAAGAAAAACGGCAAACTTATTAGAATTAACGAAGTCACACACTCGGTATTCTACGCGCCCATGTATCTTGCGGACGCGCTGGGATACTTCGGCGATGAAGATATCGAGATTGAAATTACCAACGGCGGCGGAGCCGACGCTACTATGGCGGCGGTGCTTTCCGGCGCGGCGGATATAGGTTTATGCGGTCCCGAAGCGGTAATTTACGTTGCAATCGGCGGCAGCAACGACAGCCCCAAAGTATTCGGTCAGCTTACCAAGCGCGACGGAAGTTTCCTTGTGGGCAGGGAAAAAATAGACAACTTTGACTGGAGTATGCTTGAAGGAAAATCAATCCTTGCGGGCAGACAGGGCGGCGTCCCCGCTATGACTTTCGAATACGTGCTGAACAAGTTGGGCGTAAACGCTACTTTAAATTACGACGTTGCGTTCAATATGATGACCGCGGCGTTTGAAAGCGGCGTTTCAGACTACTGCACTATGTTCGAACCCACCGCGTCCGCATATCAGGCGGCTGGCAAGGGCTATATTGTAGCTTCCGTCGGTCAGGATTCGGGCGAACTCCCCTATACCTGCTATATGGCGAAAGACAGCTATATAAAGAAAAACGGCGACAAGATAGAAGGCTTTTTACGCGCTATAACCAAGGCAACAAAGTACCTGCTTGCAACCGACAGCGCGACCGTTGCAAAACAGATTGCAACCTATTTTGACGGCACAAGCGAAGCGAGCCTGAAAACTTCGATTGACAGCTATAAATCAATCGACGCGTGGGTAACCAATATGGCGATGAAGGAAAGCGTGCTTACCTATTTGCAGGACATTATGGAGCACGCCGGCGAACTTGAAAAACGCGTTGCGTTCAACGATTTGGTAATCACCGAAACGGCGCAAAAGGTATACGACGAAATTTACGGATAATGCTTACTTTTAAAGACGTAACTTACACTTACCACACTAAACAGGGTGAAACCACAGCCGTGAAAGATATGAACTTTTCCGTTGAAGACGGGCAGTTCGTGTCCGTAATAGGACCTTCCGGCTGCGGCAAAACCACAATACTTTCGATTGCCGCGGGACTGCTGTTGCCGTCTTCGGGCGAAGTTAAGCGGGACACGGGCGAGTTCGGCTATATGCTGCAACGCGACGCGCTGTTCCCTTGGCGGACGGTGGAACAGAACATTTTTCTGCCGCTTGAAGTTAAAAAGCGCAACACCCCCGCCATGCGCGAACGCGCGATAAACCTTGCCGAAAAGTACGGGCTTAAAGACTTTTTAAAAAAGACCCCTTCCCAGCTTTCGGGCGGAATGCGGCAGAGAGTGGCGCTTATCAGGACGCTTGCGGCGGGACCGGAAATCCTGTTGCTTGACGAACCTTTTTCCGCGCTGGACTACCAGACAAGGCTGGAAGTATGCGACGACGTTCAGGGAATTATAAAGAGCGAAAAAAAGACCGCGCTGCTTGTCACGCACGACATTTCGGAAGCGATAGCTTTGTCCGACAAGGTTGTAGTTCTTTCCGCCCGCCCTGCCAAAGTTGTTGCGGAGCATCTCATAGAGTTCGGCGAAGGAAGCCCCAAAAAACGCCGCGAGTGCAGCGATTTTTCCGCTATGTTCGAAGTTCTCAGAAAAGAACTGGGAATATAATAAACCTTTCGGCATAACTACAAAAGGAACACTCAAATGAAAAAGAAGACTAAACCAACCTACTCGCGCGAACATCTCGCGTACTTAAAAAAGATAAAGCACAAAAAGATTTTTATAACCCTGTCGCGCATATTCATACTTGCGCTTGTTCTGGGCATATGGGAACTTTGCGCGCAGCTTCAGGTTATAGACCCGTTTATAACCAGTTCGCCGTCAAGGGTGTGCCTGACCATAGCCGAGCTGTACAAAAACGGCTCTCTGTTTTACCACATAGGCATTACCCTTATGGAAACTATGGTGGGTTTTGTGCTTGCGGTTATATTGGGTTACGCCGTGGCGATAGTGCTTTGGTCAAGCGAAACGGTAAGAAAGGTTTTAGAACCGTATATCGTAGTTTTAAACTCGCTTCCCAAAATTGCGCTGGGTCCGTTGATTATAATCTGGATAGGAACCGGTTACGACGCGATCATTTTTATGACCGTGATAGTTTCGATAATAGTCTGTATAATGAATATGCTTGCCGGATTTATTGCGGTGGATAAAACCAAACTTCTTTTAATGAAGTCTATGGGGGCGGGCAAGGCGACAACGCTTTTAAAACTTATAATCCCCGCGTCTCTCCCCACCCTT
>CAOMHR010000184.1 GCA_948482865.1 Christensenellaceae bacterium | reverse complement strand
GACGTCGTAAATATCGGCGACACAGTAAAAGTGGAAATTATCAAAATCGGCGATAAGGGCATAGACCTTAAATTGCTTGAAAAACTTTCTTAAAAATAAAGCGCATAAGCCGCGCGGCAGTACTGCCGCGCGGCTTTTTGTGTAAATTGAATTTAAGAATAGTACGCGACCGCTCCCCTGAAAATCGCATAGGCGATGCTTTTCTGATAATCTTTGGTGATTAACAGGGCTTCGTCCTGTGCGTTGGATAAAAATCCGCATTCGACTATTACCGAAGGGTTTTCGGTGCATTTCAGCATATAGTAATCGCCCGTGAGAGCGGTGGACTTTTTTACGGCTTGCTCCATACCGTTTAAACTGTTTTGTATGCTCTCCGCAAGCAGTTTGCCGACGCTGCTCGCTCCGTCGTAAAACACCTGACCGCCCCTCCGCGAAGGGATGGGGCAAAAATTCTGGTGTACGGAAATTACCATATCCGCGTCGCTTTCTTCTATTATCTGTTTGCGCTTTTTCATATCGCGCATTTTAAATCCCGTTGTGGCAAGCCCGTACAGCCCGCCCTGGTTTTTTCTGGTCATAACCACTTTAAATCCCGCGTCGGTAAAGTATCCGCGCAGATATACCGATATTGAAAAATTTATGTCGCTTTCCTTTGTCGACGTGTTAATGCCGCGCACCCCCGCGTCAACGCCGCCGTGTCCTGCGTCTATTACAATTACTTTATCCCCGCTGTGGGCGGAAGCGGCGGCAACTCCTGCGCAGATTCCTATAACCGCGCCCATTGCGCAAATTACCGCCAGCGCAATAACCAAAGACCTTTTTACAATAAACAATTTCACGCTAATATACTACTTAATATTTGATTTTTTTATGACAAAGTTGTATAATGAAAATGAATTATTATGTTTGGCTTTTTTACGACAATAGATAAGGAGCGCGCAAAAAATCTGAGTCCCGTAACCCTTGCTTTTTTGGGCGACGCGGTGTATTCGCTGTACGTGCGCGAAAAACTCGTGCTTTCGGCGGATCTGAAAGCGGGGCAGATGCAAAACCTTACTTCGAAACAGGTTTCGGCTCACGGACAGAGCGAACTTCTCGAACGGCTTATTCCGCTGTTTAGCGAAGAAGAGAGCGATGTTTACAGGCGGGGCAGAAACGCCAAAAAGCCGACGAAAAGCAAAAACGCCAGCGTGGCGGAATACAACCGCTCTACGGGGTTTGAAGCGGTTATAGGCTATCTGTACCTTATCGGGCAGTATGAACGCATTGAAGAGTTATTGGACGGACGTGATGAAAACTGAAGGCAGAAACGCAGTTTACGAACTTTTGAAAACGGAAAAAAATATAGAAAAGCTGTTGCTTGAAAAAAATCCGCAGGGGTCGCTTAAAGCAATATTTGCCGAAGCGCGTAAAAGGAATATACGCGTTCAGTTTGTGGACAGAAAAGTTTTGGATAAGCAGAGCGAAGAAGGGCGGCATCAAGGCGTAATCGCCTTTTCAACCGACTATGAATACGCTTCGCTTGAAGACATAATTTCCGCTAAAAAAGCAAACGGCGGCTTTGTTATCGTATGCGACGGCATTGAAGACGTGCATAATCTCGGCTCTGTGATAAGGGTAGCGGAATGCGCGGGCGCGGACGGGGTGGTTATCCCGTCAAACAATTCTGCAAGCGTGACAGAAGCGGTCGTACGCATTTCCGCGGGCGCGGCAAACCATATGAAAGTAGCAAAGGTCAACTCGGTTAACCGCGCTATAGACGAGCTTAAAAAGAACGGTTACTGGCTGTATGCGTTGGAAGCGGACGGCGAAGATATTTACGGCGCGGACCTTACGGGCAACATAGCAATCGTGGTCGGCGGAGAAGACAGCGGCGTAAGAAAGCTGACGCGTGAGAAATGCGACTTCACCCTTTCGATTCCTTTGAACGGCAAAGTCAATTCTCTTAACGCTTCCGTCGCTTTGGGAATTGCCGCATACGAAGCGGTGAGAAAGCGCAGATGACAGACGAAAGGCTTGCGGTTTTATGCCAGAGCGGCGACGAAGCCGCCTGGGAAGAGTTGTACAAAAGATATAAACCCCGCGTTCTTTCAATCGCGCGCAGATTTTTTCTGAGCGGCGGCGAAACCGAAGATTTGGTACAGGAAGGAATGTGCGGTCTTTACTTCGCGGTGGGCGGGTTCAAAGAGAGCGGCGCAAGTTTTTCGTCCTACGCATACAGCTGTATCAGAAACAGAATTGTAGATGCCGTAAAGAAAAACAGCGGCGCAAAATATTCCGCGCTGAACAATTTTTTACCGATTGACGCCGGTGAAGAAATTTACGTTTCTGGCGAAAATCCGGAAGAGAAAATAATAGGCATTGAAGACAGGCGTGAACTGCTTCATAAAATGAGCAAAATTTTATCGTCGCTCGAATTCAAAGCGCTAGTAATGTATACTGACGGAATGACCCTTGCCGAAATTTCGTCCGCGCTGGATAAAAGCGCAAAGAGCGTTGACAACGCCCTGACAAGGGCGAAATATAAACTTCAGAAATCATTTTTTGCGGAGAAATAAATGGCGTATCTCGCATTTTACAGGACTTTCCGCCCTACGTCGTTCGATACGGTCGTAAGACAGGAACACATAGTCCGCACATTGAAAAACCAGATTGAAAGCGGCAAAATAGGTCACGCATATCTTTTTTGCGGACCGCGCGGCACGGGTAAGACCACGCTTGCCAAAATTTTTGCGCGCGCAATCAACTGCGAAAATCCGCTGAACGGTTCGCCCTGCGGAAAATGCGCTACTTGCAAAGCGCTGGCGGACGGCTCTAATATAGACATAAACGAGATAGACGCGGCTTCCAACAACGGCGTTGACGAAATGCGCGATTTGCGGGAA
>CAOMHR010000183.1 GCA_948482865.1 Christensenellaceae bacterium | reverse complement strand
GGTTTTGATATTATCGGTTCGGGACGTACCAAACTGGAAAAAGAAGAACAGTTTAAGCGACGACGACTACTCATTTTTATTGAATGAGTACGAATTAGAGAAACGAATTATTGACTTATAGGAGGCAATATGAACAACAATATCGCAGGCTTTGACAGTCAAGGTTTTTTTGACTATCTGAAACAAAACTTTTCGGGGTTTGAAAATCATTATTTATACGAACTTGTCGAAAATATTCTTGAAAGCTCACCTAACTATATGAGCGGAACAGACGAATTGCTTGAGTACTTTAAAGCTATATTCCCCGAAATCGAATTCGGCGAAATTGCAATTTTTGTTGACGATGACTATTTGACGGACGAAGGAAAAAAGCAAAAGCACATATACAGAACAGCTTACGAGGCTGATGAACTCTGGGAAAGGCAGCGCGATATTGAAAGCGGGCGCGATTCTGAATATCAAAATATGACGGAATTCTTTAACGGCGAATTCCCCCGCGCTTGCGGTAAACGTTACACCTCCGTCCAAATTCACCAGCTTTTATGCTGGGTTGCAGAACTTGGACAGCATACCGCGCGCGATAACGTGCAGGCATTACAAGAAATCATAAATAATTAAAATTTTAAAAGGGGTTAAGTAAATGACTATTGAAGAATGCGAAAAGCGCAACAAGGCAGTTGTTAGGGCTTGGAAAGAATGGAAAGAAGGTAAAAATTACCTCGAAAATCTGGACTGTGCTATACTTGCAGAAATCTTTTCTATAAAATATCCGCTTGCTTGTCAACGGTATTTAATATGTACAGACAATCCAAACGATGCAAGAACAACCGCGCCGAACAAAAAGACGCTTGAAACAATATTTAATTTTTTACAGAAACTATCAAAAATCACGGAAATTCCTAAAGAATATCAAGACTTTTCGGAAGAAAAACTAAATACTGAACAGAACTTTGAAACAATAAAGGCGGCGGCGTGCTCGTATTATTTAAACGCAGCAGAACAGGCAAAAGCGAAAGGTTTGGATAGGTTGTACGACTATTACACCGAACTTGCCAAACAAACAAAAGATTTTAAACCTGAGAATATCAGCAATAACAGTCAAACAAGAAAGACCCCCTGCCTATTCCATTTTGCGACAAGCAAAAAGAAAACAGAACAGCCCGAACACTTAAAGGTTGATATAGCGAATAAAGAACTTGCCTTCGGACAAGACTTCACCGACTGCGGCGAACCTACCATTGTTAGCCGTAAAGCGTTAAACGAAATCGCTGACGGTTACAAGTGGTTTTGTTATAAAGAACTTACGGGAGATAATCAAGTATGAAGAAAGAACAATTCTTTATGTTTATGCGCGGCTACGACGAATCGCAGGGCGGTTTTGTTATGGGCGAAGGTAAATACAGTTACGGCTGCCACTTTGAGCAAGCCGAAGGCTATATTCACGAATGCGCAAACGGCGTTAAAGTTGCGATAAGCAAAGCTCGCAAATATGGCGGTTGGCACGCAACGGAAATTACTACGGGTTACTCTTTAGGGCATACCTTTGATAAAATTGCGGACGTTATCGAGCACGCCGAAAAGGTTGCTGAAGTTACTACAAAAATGCTTACAGAACAGCGAACAAAAATAATTATTGACCACTTAAACAAATATAAAGAAAAATTAAAAACGCCCGCTTAAAATTTGGGGAAACTCAAATATATTCGGGGGTCAACCGTGAAACAGAACAGCGAGAAACAATTAAAAATATTAAGGTGAAACTATGAAAAAATCAGAACTGTTAGCCCTTGCAAATATAGGCAAAACTGAGATATGCGGAATAAAATTAAAAGTAATTGTGCGCCCCTCATCTGTGGACGGCAAAGACTGGCTTGAAATTTTTGTTGACCCGCTTACGCCACTTCACCAACCCTTGTGCTTAGGCGAACAATGGGTTGAATTTATTACGGAACAGGAATGCGCCGACTTTGAAAATGCTTTACTGCAGTATAAAAAATCTGCCGATGAATTTTATGAGAAAGCGCAAAGAATTGTAAAAGCTACCCTCACAAAGAACGGCGAAATTCTTATAATTGATATGCCAGATTCTGTCAAGCAAGATTGGGAACACTACCCCCGCTCTTTAAAACTGATGCTGACAACTAAACATAAAATCCGCTTTCTTGATAAAAGAACAGAAAAGGGCATTGAAAACTGGTTTGCGCTCGGCAACTTTGCGCTTGACCTTGACGGCGAAATTTTTCAACCGCACTGGTCTTATTGGTTAGAAAAAGCCTATTATATTTCAACCGAAAGAATTAAAGATATTGCGAGGAATATATGAAAAATTCAAATAATGAACAGCAAAACGAGCTTATTATAGACGGCGTGCAGCATTGGCAATGTAATAAATGCGGTAACTATTTGCCCGCAACCGATAAATTTGGGCGGGTTGAAAGCGATGCTGGGTGGCTTTGCCACGACTGCATAAAGAAACTCACAGACGAGGACGTTCCCCTCACCTTTGAAGACGACAAGCTCGCCAGCTTTGAGTTTGGTGGTTATACCTTTTACCCCGAAAGAAACTTTACAAAGAAAGAAAAGGCGGACGACGAATATTTGACCCGCTTGCGTATTGACGAAAATTTAAAACTTAATATTAAATTTACCCACAAAGATTTTTATGCTGAGGCACCTAAACCTTGGAAGGATTTATACAGGTGTGAAGAAACAGGTCGGCTTTATTGCCCTACGGCAAGATTTCTTATGATATACGAGTAATAAAGGTGAATTTATGAATATAAACGAATTAAAAGAACTTTCAACACTCTGTAGTACGCTCAAGATTAAAAGCTGGGGCGAACTGCAAAACATTAAAAACAAATACGGAATTCAAAGCAATGGTGAGTTACTCTCATTGCT
>CAOMHR010000182.1 GCA_948482865.1 Christensenellaceae bacterium | reverse complement strand
ACGTTCCCCAAGCCGCTCTCATCCGAAGATGAAAAAAAATATCTTGCTCTTGCCCGTGCGGGAGATAAAGAAGCAAAGGATATTCTTATCCGCCACAATATGCGTCTTGTCGCGCATAGCGTTAAAAAGTATACCGGCGCGGCTGAGACCGACGACTTGATTTCAGTCGGTTCTATCGGGCTTATAAAGGCGATAAATACATATAAAGACGGCAAAGGCACGCAGCTTGCAACCTATACTGCCCGCTGTATCGAGAATGAAATTTTAATGCTTTTGCGCTCCGGCAAAAAGCATAAAAACAACGTTTCGCTTTCCGATCCGGTAGGGGTGGATAAAGACGGTAACGAGCTTACTCTCATAGACCTTTTAGCCGAAAAGGAAGACAGCGTTTTCGCGCAGGTTGAAAAAAGTATTCAACGTGAAAAATTTGTCGCGTTTTTAAAAAGGTTTTTAGACGAGCGCGAGTT
Organism: Christensenellaceae bacterium; assembly: GCA_948482865.1. Lineage (GTDB taxonomy): Bacteria > Bacillota > Clostridia > Christensenellales > Borkfalkiaceae > Coproplasma. The sequence continues at coordinate 2,459 of CAOMHR010000182.1, read as the reverse complement.
TGCTATCCTGTCGCTCAGATACGGGCTTGAAGACGGCGCGGCAATGCCGCAAAGAGAAGTGGCAAAAAAACTCAACATTTCGCGTTCGTACATATCGCGCATTGAAAAACGCGCAATTGAAAAAGCACGCGAAAATTTAAACAAGGATGATTTTTTTACAGACTGAAAACTTGACAATATTGTCGGTATATGTTATATTTCGCTTATGAAAAATATTGCATTGTTTAACGGTTTATTCTACGGATATTCGTATTGCTATTACCGCAATACGTTTTTTCGCGTGGATTAAATTCGTTTGGACTAAGTAATTTAAGTTTGCGGTTTATCCACGGGGTAAACCGCTTTTTTAATTGCAAATTTTTCTTTACAGTGTTAAAATTAATTAAAAGGAGCAAATATGGCAAACGTAATGGATACTCTCCGCGGGAGAGGCTTTATAAAACAAACAGTTTACGAAGACGACTTGTATAAACTTTTAGGCGAAAAAAGCGTAACCTTTTATACTGGGTTTGATCCTACGGCAGACAGTCTGCACGTCGGACACTTTATGCAACTAATCGCAATGAAACATATGCAGGCGGCGGGACACAGACCTATAATTCTGATAGGCGGCGGCACTGCTATGATCGGCGACCCTACCGGCAAGACCGATATGCGTAAAATGATGACGCGTGAAATTATCAACTATCACGTAGAGTGTTTTAAAAAGCAGATGTCAAAGTTTATCAGTTTTGAAGGCGAAAATGCGGCGATAATTGTCAACAATGCCGACTGGCTTTTAAAAATGAATTATCTTGAATTTATTCGCGACATAGGAACGCATTTTTCCGTCAATGAAATGCTGCGAGCAAAGTGTTTCGAAACCCGTTTGGAACGCGGTCTTTCGTTCTTGGAATTCAACTATATGCCGATGCAGGGGTACGATTTTTTGCATCTTTTCAAGGAATACGGCTGTGTTCTTGAACTCGGCGGAGACGACCAGTGGAGCAATATTCTCGCAGGCGCAAATCTTATCAGGGTGAAAGAAAAAAAGCCCGCTTACGCTATGACTTTTACTTTGCTCACTACCAGCGAAGGCAAGAAAATGGGCAAGACGGAAAAGGGTGCTTTATGGCTGGATGAAAATAAGACAAGCCCTTACGAATTTTACCAGTACTGGCGCAACGTTGCGGATACGGACGTTGAAAACTGCTTAAAGTTATTGACTTTTATTCCGTTGGACGAAATTAAAGATCTTACTAAGTTTAACGACGAAAGAATGAACGCGGCGAAGGAAGTTCTTGCATATGAGCTGACTAAACTTGTTCACGGCGCCCAAAAAGCGGCGGACGCGCAAGCGCAGGCAAGAGCGGCGTTCGGCGGCGGCGGCGAACTTCCCGAAAAAGACGTTTGCGTTGAAAATTGCACAATAATCAACGTGCTTGTCGCAGCGGGAATTTGTCAGTCCAACGGTGAAGCGCGCAGGCTTATTCAGCAGGGCGGCGTGTCTTTGAACGACGGTAAAGTAACGGATATAAATTTGCCGGTGAAAGACGGAGACGTGGTTCATAAAGGTAAAAAAGTCCACGTAAAAATCAATTTGAAATAATGCCTGAAAAATATCTTTCATTAAGCGGCGAAACCAAAACCGAAAAGGTAATTGAAAAATCCCGATTTATAACTACTTCAATGCACGTTTGCGGCGAAGAAGAAGCGAAAGCATTCGTGGAAAAAGTACGTGCGGCTTATCCTGACGCAACGCACAATTGTTACGCATATATCTGCGACAATATCGGAAACTTTTTACGTTTTTCCGACGACGGCGAACCGCAGGGTACTGCAGGTATGCCTATGCTTGAAGTTTTAAAGTCGAATAAGCTGTATGAAACGGCGGTTGTGGTTACGCGTTATTTCGGCGGAATAAAACTGGGCGCAGGCGGGCTGGTACGCGCTTATTCAGGTTGCGTTGCCGAAAATATTGCTTCCGCACATAAAGTCAGTTACGAGCCTTGCGTAGAAAGCAAATATTTTGTAGATTATCCACTGGTTGACGGAGCAATAAGGTTTTTCGGCGAGTACGGCGCAAATGTGATTACTTGCGAATATCTTGACGAAGTTGCGTTTACAGTTGTCGTAAAAAAATCAGAAGAGCAAAATTTTACCGCAGAGCTTTTGAACAGGCTTTGCGGTAAAGTGAAAATACAAAAAACAGGGGAATATTTTTTCCCTTTTAAAGTTTAGTTGTGTCAGAAATAACTTCTATAGAGCCGCAGAAAAAGGATAAAGAGCGGTGCAGCATTTTCATTGACGGCAGATTTTATTGCGGCATTAAATTAGAAGTTGCGATAAAGCACCGCCTTAAAGCCGGAATGCAGATTGAAAAATCCAAGCTGGATGAAATTCAGCTTGAAACAGAAAAAAGTCAGGCGATAGATAAGGCAATGACCCATCTTTCCGCTACAATGAAAACAAAAAAGCAA
>CAOMHR010000181.1 GCA_948482865.1 Christensenellaceae bacterium | reverse complement strand
TTCAAGCTGTTCGTCGGTCATTTCCCCCACGTTCCCGTCGTCCATCAAAAGTTTTACCGCCTTTATGTCGGGCGGAACGTCCCTTCTCGTCACCTTTTTTTTGACGAGCTTCAACTCCCCGTTTTCAACCGAAAATTCTTCGACTACTTCGCTTGTGCCAAAGCCCACCGCGCATTTTTTCAACGCGTTTTTAACGTCTTCTTCCATAACTCTCCCTTTACGGCGTTTTAACTTTCAAACCGTCTGCGCTTGCCCTTTATGCGCCTGCGCTTATCCTGCGCTATGGGCGAAAGTTCTTCCGCCCGCTCCGCGGGGCGCGGGCGCGTCATAATGTAATATCTCAGCTCGTCCATACAGTGGTCGTCGCGCTTTACGGGCGTATCGCCGTCCGCCCAGCAGTAAGTTTTAAATTCTTCAATCATATTTACGCAGGTGGAAAATATGTAAATATCCCCTTCGCCGTTGCCCTTTTTCAAAAAACATTTCACCCTTGCGATACCGGAAAACACGTCCTTGTTCACGTTCGCGTTCACTAAAATACCGCGCTCGTAGAAAAGTTCGGAAACGCTCTTGGGCGAAGACAGCGTTTTCTGGTTCGCCGCGCTGTCAATTAGCGCGCACACCCGTCCGCGTGCGTCCGTCTTCCAGCCTATGCTTTCGCTTACGCTCTTTATCGCCTGCGCGTGAAAATCAACGTCTTTGCCGCTTGCAAAATGCTCCGCCACGACGTAAATATTTCCGTCCCAGTCCACACAGTACCAGTGCGCGGAAAGGGGATTGTTCAGACCGGGGTCTATGGAAATACAGTCCTGCCATTCGGGCGGAACGTCGAAGGGCGGGATAACGTGAACGCTCTCGTCAAACTCGGGATAGACAAGCCCCGCCCCGCCCGAAAATTTTCCGAACTTACGCGCGTCCAGAGCCGAGCCGTCCAGCGCGGTTTCAAGGAGTTTCATTTCCTTTTTAGATAAATAAGGATTGTCTTCCCAGGTCATAAACTCGTGCCATATTTCGGGGTTGCGTTTACGGTTAAGATAAATTTCGTTATATATAAACGTTTTGCCTTTAAGCGGAGTCATAGTGCCGAATATGTCCCCCCTTTTATCCATAACGCGCATAAGGCACTCTTCATAGATATCTCTCGGCGGTTCTTCGTCAAACCACACGAAATCCAGTGAAGAACCCTGAAATTTTTCCCTGCCCTGGTCGCAGCTCTTAAATCCGAGAGTGGAAATCCCGCCGAAGACGTTTTTTATTTTAATCTGGTCTATGACTCCGCCCGCAGGGCTGTCGCGCCTGCCCGCAAGCATTGTTATGTCCGCAATCCAGCTCCTTGGCAGATACTTCAGAATTTTCGCCTGCGCGACGTCGCGCTGAACCTGCGTGGAAAGCGAAACCGCCCAGCCGAACGCATCCTTCCTGTTTTTGCGGTAGGGGTGTATCCCCCTTAATATCCACAGGCACTCCACCGCGCCGCACTCGGTTTTCCCCGAACGGTTGCCGCCGAACACCCAGCGGTTGCATTTTTTGCACTTATGGAAGGCTATCTGCTTTTTATGGCGTTTGACTGCGTTATAGCGCGAAAGCTCGCTGTTTTTTCTCTTTTTCAGCTCGCAGTCTATTTCCGCAAGCCGTTTTAAAATATCTTCCTTTAACATTAGACCCTTTCTGACAAAATAATTATGTTTTTTCAGCTTTGCGCGCTTTATACTTTTGGGATATGAAAGCCGCAAAGTTTGCCTTATGCTGCCTTCTGGCGGCAATTAGTTTTGCAATTTCCTCCCGCCCCGCCGCGCTTATCGGGACGGGAGACTCTTCCGTGCGCTACGCCCGCGCCGACTCGCGCACCGTCTATTTTTATGATGAAATAGACGGCAGGTCGCTTTTTGCAATTCCGTACACGTATTGCGTGCAGGTTCTTGAAACCGTGGGCGACTGGTACAAAGTCAGATACGCGGAAGACAACGGATTTTACAAGTCCCTTACGGGTTACTGCCGCAAATCCGGTCTTACTCCGGTTGACCGACCGCCCGAAAATATCTACCTTAACAAGACGGTAACCGTTACGTTCAAACAGGACTTAGGCAACGACTACCTGCCGTCCTTAGGAGAACTCAACGTCAAAACAGCTTTTTACGGTACGCTGTACTGGGGTGAATCCGCCTATTCGTACGTTTTGTACAACGACGAATTCGCATACGTGAACGGCGCTAACGACGACTATCCTTTAAACGAAATCCCCGCCGCCCCCGAACCCGCCCCCCAACCTTCAAACGGCGCCAACGTAAAACTTATAATCGTAATCGTCCTTATAGCCGTGGCGGTAATCGCCCTTTTAATACTGTACTTCACAGGCAAAACCGCAAAATTCAAACGCGGATAAGACAGTAATATTTTGCAACCAGCTCCGCGCCCTTAGAAAAGCTGCCCAGTCTGCGCGCCCTGCGCTTGAATTTTATAACGGCGCGGCGTATGCGCTTTACGTCTTCCGCGCCCAGCCGCTTTATGCCGCAGCGCATACAGGCGTACTCTTCGAGAGCCGCCCGCTCTTCTTCCGGCAATTTTTCTATTATTCCGTCAAGATATTCCCACAGCTGCGCAAGCCCGCTCTTTTCGTTTATTATGCGGCAAAGTTTATCCGCGCCCGCAATACAGCTTTTATCGAACGACGATGCGGCAATTTTCATTATTAAATTGTCAAACGCGCGCTCTAAACTTGCCGCACAGTAATAGAAGCGCAAAATTTTCTTTACCTTCAAACGCGTAACCTCTCTCAGACCGAACACAATACAAACATTTGTTCGGATATGTTCGGTTTTATTATAACCGCCAAATATGACACCAAACGTGCAAATTAAAAATAATTTAAAAATTTTTATTAAAAAAAAGCGTGCCTTTTTTCGCGGACGGGCGGCAAACGCCCGCAACACGGAACGCACTGCGG
>CAOMHR010000180.1 GCA_948482865.1 Christensenellaceae bacterium | reverse complement strand
AAAATAAAAAGCGTCCCGCGGCAATAACCGCGGGACGCTTTTTATAATATTATATTTATCAGTCTTTTAGGAACAAGAATAAATTTTTTAATTTGTTTACCTTCTATAAGCGGCGCGATGTCTTTATGCGCTTTAACAAACTTTTCAATTTCGTCAGATGGCATATCTGCGGCAACGGTGATTTTTGTCTTTATTTTGCTGTTTACCTGTACGGCGTACTCAATCGTATCTTCACCGCATTTTGTTTCGTCGTAGACGGGCCAAGGCTCGTAAGCAATAGTGCCTTTGTGCCCTAACACCGTATTCCAGATTTCTTCTGTGATAAAAGGGATAACGGGGTTTAAAAGTTTAATCAGTCCTTCGGCATAATTTACAGGGAAGACGTTGCCGTCGCTTATTTCTTTATATACAGCGTTGACAAAAATCATCATCTGTGAAATAGCCGTGTTAACTTTCATTGCTTCATAATCTTCTGAAACCTTTTTGACTGTCTGGTTATAAATCTTTTCAAGATTGCCGTTTGAGCCTTTTGAAAGTGCGTCAGTTTCGCAGTAAAGTCTGTGAATTCTGTCAACAAACTTTTTAACTCCTTCTATGTTGGACGTGTTCCAGGGCTTTGTATCGGCAACGGGGCCCATAAACATTTCATACATTCTTAAAACGTCTGCTCCGTATTCGGCGACTATATCGTTGGGGTTAATTACGTTGCCCATACTTTTTGACATTTTGTTGCCGTCTTCGCCTAAAATCATTCCCTGATGGAACAGTTTTTTAAACGGTTCTTTATACGGAACCAATCCCTTGTCAAAAAGGAAGTTGTTCCAAAAACGCGAATACAAAAGATGTCCGACAAGGTGTTCTTTGCCGCCCATATAAAAGTCTACGGGCATCCAGTGTTTCAACAGCTCATAGTCTGCAAATTTGTTTTCGTTGTGCGGGTCGCAATATCTTAAAAAGTACCAGCTTGAACCCGCCGAACCGGGCATAGTGGTCGTTTCACGTTTTCCGTTTACGCCGTCGATTTTTACGTTTATCCAGTCTTTTGCGTTTTCCAAAGGCGGGTTGCCGCCCTTTGATTTATAATCGTCCATTTCGGGAAGAACAAGGGGAAGGTCGCAGTCTTCAAGCAAATGCGTTATGCCGTTTTCAAGATGAACGACAGGTAAAGGTTCGCCCCAGTATCTTTGACGCGCAAAAATCCATTCGCGCAGTTTATAAGTTACAGTTTTTTTGCCGCAATTGTGTTCTTTAAGCCACAATGCCATTTTATCGATAGCTTGTTTTTTATCGAGTCCGTTTAAGAAATCGGAATTTATATGCTTGCCGTCGCTGGTAAACGCTTCTTTGGTTACGTCGCCGCCTTCAAGTACAGGAATAATGGGAAGACTGAATTTTTTTGCAAAATCATAGTCGCGCATGTCGTGTGCAGGCACAGCCATTATTGCGCCCGTTCCGTACGAAGTTAAAACGTAGTCTGAAATATAAATTGGAATTTTACCGCCGTTTGCGGGGTTAATTGCGTAAGCGCCCGTAAAGCAACCTGTTTTGTCTTTGTTTAAATCGGTGCGTTCCAGTTCTGATTTGCCCGCGCAAACCTTTTTATATTTTTCAACTTCTTTACTTTGCCCTTTTGTAGTGATACGGTCAACCAATTTATGCTCGGGCGCAAGCACGCAGTAGGTGACTCCGAAAAGCGTATCGCAGCGCGTAGTGAATACTGTAAATTCTTTATCTGTGCCGTCAATTTTAAAAGTTACGTTTGCGCCTTCCGATTTGCCAATCCAGTTGCGCTGGGCAATTTTTGAAGATTCCTGCCAGTCCAGCCCGTCAAGCCCTTCCAGAAGCCGTTCGGCATACTTGTTTATATCAATGACCCACTGTTTCATATTTTTGCGGACAACGGGATAGCCGCCGCGCTCGCTTTTGCCGTCGATAATTTCGTCGTTTGCAAGAACCGTGCCAAGCTCTTCGCACCAGTTTACGGGCATTTCTTCATAGCGGGCAAGACCTTCCTTGCAAAGCTGTTTAAATATCCACTGAGTCCATTTGTAATAGGCGGGGTCGCAGGTTGAAATAGTCTGGTCCCAGTCGTACGAAAGCCCGAGCATTTTCAACTGTTGTGTGAAAGTCTTTATATTTTTCTGCGTAAATCCGTCGGGGTTGTTTCCCGTTTTAATGGCGAACTGTTCGGCGGGCAGACCGAAGCTGTCAAACCCGATAGGATGTAAAACGTTGTAACCCTGCATTCTTTTCATTCTTGCAAGAATGTCTGTTGCGGTATAACCTTCGGGGTGACCCACATGCAGACCCGCGCCCGAAGGGTAGGGGAACATATCCAGAATATAGTATTTGGGTTTTGAAAAATCGTGCAGGTCGGTATGGAAGGTTTTGTTTTTGTCCCAGTATTCAATCCACTTGTTTTCAATTGCTTTGAAATCGGTATAAGCCATAGTTTTATATTCCTGAAAATTAATTACTAAATATTATACATGTTCCTTTTAAAGTTGGCAAATAAATTCATAGTAAACACGTTTTAAAGTTGTTGACAAAAGCAATAATTTGTAATAATATTAGTGTACGCATAAATAAAGACAAGTACCGCCGATAAATTTTCAGAGAGTGTGGCATATGCTGCGAGCCACGCATTTTAAAGGATAACGGGAAACCACTTTGCAAATTTTTGCGTAACCTAAAAGCGGTCACATATTTTGTGGCAATTAAGGTGGAACCGCGCATAATAATTTTGCGTCCTTAAACAAAAACCGTAAGTTTTTGTTTAAGGATATTTTTTTGGAGATATATATGGAAATTTTTTTAAAGAACGGCAGTATAGAACTTAACGACGGTGCGACTTGTCATGACGCCGCGCTTAAAATCAGCGAAGGTTTGGCGCGTTCGGCGGTCGCAGCAAAAGTGAACGGAAAACTTTGCGACTTGTCGTCAAAATTAAGCGGCGGCGACAAAGTTGAAATCGTCACCCTTAAGGATAAAGAAGG
>CAOMHR010000179.1 GCA_948482865.1 Christensenellaceae bacterium | reverse complement strand
TACAGAACCTTTTATTTTATTTTTTAACGGGGATCAGTTTTTCCTTGCCGCCCATATAAGGACGAAGCACTTCCGGAATAAACACGCTTCCGTCTGCCTGCAAATGGTTTTCAAGGAATGCTATCAGCATTCTGGGCGGGGCAACTACCGTGTTGTTAAGCGTATGCGCAAACTCGTTTTTACCCGTCTTGGAATTTTTATATCTTATACCCAATCTTCTTGCCTGTGCATCGGTAAGGTTTGAGCAGCTTCCCACTTCGAAATATTTTTTCTGGCGGGGACTCCACGCTTCTATATCGCAGCTCTTGTATTTAAGATCTGCCAAATCGCCCGAACAGCATATGAGCTGCCTTACTGGAATTTGCATTGAAACGAAAAGTTCTACGGTGTAATTCCAGAGTTTTTCATACCAGCTATCACTCTCTTCGGGCTTGCAGATTACAATCATTTCCTGCTTTTCAAACTGGTGAATGCGGTAAATTCCGCGTTCTTCCAGACCGTGCGCGCCTTTTTCCTTACGGAAGCAGGGCGAATATGAAGTAAGCGTTTTAGGCAGCGACTGCTCGGGCAGTATTTCGCCCATAAACGAGCCAATCATAGAATGTTCGGACGTGCCTATGAGATACAAATCTTCCCCTTCGATTTTGTACATCATACCGTCCATTTCTTCAAACGACATAACGCCCGACACAACCGCGCTCCTTATCATATAAGGCGGTATACAGTAAGTAAAGCCTTTGTCAATCATAAAGTCGCGTGCATATGCAAGCACTGCGGAATGAAGCCTTGCAACGTCGCCGATAAGATAATAGAAACCGTTTCCGCTGGTGCGGCGCGCGGCGTCCAAATCTATGCCGCCGAGACTTTCAAGAATATCGAGATGATAAGGAACGTCAAAAGACTTTTCCTTTGCTTCGAGATAAACGTTTCCCTGAACGTTTTCACTGTCGTCCTTTCCTACGGGAACGTCGTCAGCGATTATATTGGGAATAGCCATCATATCGTTTTTGAGCTGTAATTCGATTTGTTCGCTCTCCTGCTCTATCTGCGCTATTCTGTCGTTATTTTCTTTGGAAAGGCGCTTTGCTTCTTCCGCCTCTTCCTTTTTACCTTCGCGCATAAGCGCGCCTATATTTTTAGCAAGAACGTTGCGCTGTGCGCGGCGTTCGTCTCCTTCCTGTTGAAGGGCGCGTTTTTTTGCGTCAAGTTCGATAACTTCATCAACAAGCGGAAGTTTTTTATCCTGAAACTTTTTTCTGATGTTTGCTTTTACAAGTTCGGGATTAGACCTTATAAGGCTGATGTCTATCATATAAGTTTATTCCTCCGAATGAACAACTCAATTATACTTCAAAATATCTGCAATTGCAATTATTTAGCCGTTAATATCTTGAAAAAATAAAACCGCTATGCTATAATATTGGTGTAAAAATTTCTTTAAAAATTTGTTAGAAAGATTATGAGTAAAATTTATTATAAAGTAAACGACAAAAAGGAAGAAAAGCCGAAAAAACCTGCTGCGGATACGGAGAACAAACTGTTTGACGCAAAAGATACACAGGAATCGGAAAAACCCGTAAAGGGCGGCGAAAAGCAGCAACAGGAATTTGACAAGGAAAAAATTGTCAAATATTTTAAGCGGCACCCCAAAAAGGCGATAGATTATAAGGTTGACAGGTTTTCACCCAACCTTAAAAAAGGGCTTTCCACCGCGCAGGTTCAGACAAGGTTCAAACAGTTTTTGTTCAACGATACCAATAAAAAATACTCCCGCTCTTACGCCAGTATTTTTATCGGCAATATTTGTACATTCTTCAACCTGCTGTGTCTGCTTGCGGGTATCGCGCTTATAATTGCGCACACGCAGGGAATTACAAACTATCTGGTTCTCTTTATTACGACGGCTAACATTGTAATAGGTATTATACAGGAAATACGTTCGAAACTGTCAATCGACAGACTGTCGATTCTTGCGACGAATACGGTCAAAGTTATGCGGGACGGCGAAGTTACCGAAATACCCACTACCGAAATAGTTTTGGACGACGTGCTCATACTCGAACTGGGAAACCAGGTTCCCGCCGACTGTATTCTCGCAGAAGGCTCTGTTGAAGTTAACGAAAGCCTTTTAACAGGCGAATCGATTGCAATAAAAAAACAGGTTGGCGACCTGCTCTATGCCGGCAGCTTTATTTCAAGCGGCAGCGGTAAATGCAGGGTTGAAAAAGTGGGCAGGGCGACTTATCTTGAAAAATTGACTTCAAAGGCAAAGAAATATAAGCGTCCCAACTCCGAGCTTATGAACTCGACCAAGCTGATTATCAAAGTAATTGCAATACTCATTATTCCCATTGCTATAGGAATGTTTTTCATTTCAAAGTCCAACTTTACCCCTATGGAAACCGTTACAAGCTGGATATTCAGCGAGCATATAAACTTTGCGATACAGAGAACCTGCTCGGTTGTAATAGGTATGATTCCTTCGGGTATGTTGCTTTTAACGAGTATTGCGCTTGCCGTAGGTATCGTAAGGCTCGCCAAAAACCATACGTTAGTACAGGATATGTATTCGCTTGAAATGTTGGCGCGTGTGAACGTGCTGTGCCTTGACAAAACGGGTACCATTACCGACGGCAGAATGAAAGTAAACGACTGTGTGATTTTGAACAGCGTAGGCAATTATTCTTTGAACGACGTTATGGGAAGTATGCTTGCCGCGCTTGACAGCAATAACCAGACTTCTATTGCGCTTTTTAACCACTTCGGTTATAACGACGTGTTGACTCCCGTAACAACTATACCGTTTTCGTCTAAGATAAAACTTTCTGCGGCGACTTTTGAAGAAGTTGGTACATTTGTAATGGGCGCGCCCGAATTTGTGCTTAAACCCTATCCCGCAAAGGTTGAAAAAATAGTAAAACAATACGCGCAAATGGGACTTCGCGTAATAGTGCTTGCGCACTCGCCTTCCCCCATTGTCGGCGACAAACTACCCGCTGTTTGAAA
>CAOMHR010000178.1 GCA_948482865.1 Christensenellaceae bacterium | reverse complement strand
CCGTAGCTTGAAACTACGCTTGAAATAGAACCTGCCGAAACAACGTTGTCGGACGAACGGTAACATACGAAGTAATAGGAAGTTTCAAAATTAACGCTTCCGCCGTTGAACGAAAACGCGCATACGCAAATAATAACCGTAATGGCAATCACTGCGGAAACCGCCGATATAAACACCAAATTGCGTTTGTCTTTTAACATATTATAAGATATTTACCGTTTCCCTTATTTATGTTTGGCATTAAAGGGTTGCAAAGCTGTCCAAATTTTTTTCTTGCCGCCTTAAAATTGCTTGCAAAATAATATTTATCTGCTATAATTATATAGTCGGAAGACGCTAATATGGCTCAGCTGGTAGAGCAGCTGATTCGTAATCAGCAGGTCGCCGGTTCGAATCCGGCTATTAGCTCCAAAAAAATGCAACCGTTGCAATTGCGGCGGTTGCATTTTTTTGTGTTGCAAAGTCCAGCCGTAATTCGGCGTTCGGGTTTTAATTAATGCCTGCGTTTTTTGTTTACAATTAAATTATATTAATGTATAATAAACTTGTATAATTATAAGTTGAATTGAAATGGCTGAAAAGAAAAAACTTTCTAAAAACAGAATAAGGGGAATTGTAGTCGCTTGCGTTTCAATTGCGATAGCGGCTGCGTTGATAATTACAAATTTCTTTATTCCCGTAAAATATCTTGCAAGTTATATGGTTGTAAGAAACAAAGGCGCGAAAGCAGGGGTTATGCGCGTGCATTTTATTGACGTGGGTTATGGCGACTGTACGGTCATAGAACTTCCCGACGGTAAAAATATGCTGATTGACGGCGGCAACGGAAGTATGACCAACGAAGCGAAAATTTTAAAAGTTCTGAACAGATGCGACATAGACGTAATCGATTATCTTGTCTGTACAAACGTGAACGCCGAACATTGCGGCGGTCTGGCTGAGATAATCAAGTATAAAAAAGTCAATAAAATTTATATGCCCGGGCTTGATTTTGTGTATACGACGGACGAATATAAAAATTTTTGTATACAGGCGAGCGGTATAAATTCCGTTATAAGCCAGTACGGCAAATTCGAAGCGGGAGAAGAATACGACTATTTCTTTTCGTTTTTATCGCCTTCGGTCATAACAAACGAAAAGGGCGAATACAACGATTTGCTTGAAAATCCACAGTCCGCCGAAGCAAGGAACAACGCGTCCGCGGTAATCTGGCTGGAATATGCGGGGACGGGTTTTCTGTTTACAAGCGACGTGACCGACTCCGTGTTGAAATCCATATGCGCCGATTACAAAACTGCGGACGGCTATTTCGATTTTAAAGGACATAGGGTCACGCTTGAAAATTGCAACGTTCTTAAAGTTGCAAACCACGGAAGCGCAAGTTCGGTTTACACGCCTTTTTACGATTTGGTAAAACCAGAAACCGCTATAATTTCAACAAACAATATAGAAAGTTCAAACGGATTGCTGACCGAACTTGTCGGCAGCGGCTGTGAAAAAATTTACAGGACGGACGAAGCCGGTACCGTAACTATTGAAGTTACTGCGGAAGGCTACTCCGCTATTTAGGAGAGTATATGAAACTTGTTACCGCTGGAGAATCGCACGGAAAGGCGCTTGTAGGCATTATCGAAGGCTTGCCGTCTAATTTCGAAATAGATATAGAAGAAATTAACCGCGACCTTGCTCTCCGCCAAAGCGGATATGGCAGGGGCGACAGGCAAAAAATAGAGAGCGACAGAATTGAAATTCTGAGCGGGGTAAGAAACCGTCTTACGCTCGGCAGTCCGTTGGGTTTCAGTATTGTAAACGCCGATTACGAAAACTGGAAAGAGTTTATGGCGCCCGAAGGCTGCGACGTGAGCAGAAAACAGGTTACCTGCGTCCGTCCCGGTCACGCTGACCTTACGGGGATGATTAAGTACGACCAGACCGACGCGCGCAATGTTTTGGAACGTGCAAGCGCGAGAGAAACTGCCGTGCGCGTTGCCGCGGGCAGCTTTGCAAAACAGTATTTGCGTGCGCTCGGGGTCCATATTTCGGGCTACGTTAAAAGCGTATGCGGGATAACGGATGAAAACAGTTACAACTTTGAACAGCTTGAAAGCGCTAAGGACAAGCCGCTGTTTATGCTTGACGGCGAAACGGAAAGCCGTGCAATGCAAAAGATAGACGATTTAAAAAGACAGGGCGATACTGCGGGCGGCATAATAGAAATCCGCGTAAAAGGTTTAAAAAGCGGTTTCGGAAGCTGTATGCAGTATACCGATAAACTTGACGCCGTTCTGTGCGGCGCGGCTATGAGCGTGCAGGCGATAAAAGGCGTTGAAATAGGACTCGGCTTCGAATGCGCATCTTTGGCGGGAAGTCTGGTTCACGACCGTATTTATTACGACGGTAATTTCCGCCGCGCAACAAATAACGCGGGGGGAATAGAAGGCGGTATGTCCAACGGCGAAGAAATCGTTCTGCGCGCCGCAATGAAACCCATTCCTACGCTTATGCACGGACTTGAAACGGTCGATTATATAACTAAAAAACCTGCCGTCGCCAGTAAAGAACGCAGCGATGTCGCGGCGGTTTGCGCGGCGGAAATCGTACTTGAAAGCGCGGTAGCTTTTGCGCTTGCGGACGTTGTTTCAAAACGGCTTGGCGGAGATAATATGCGCGAAGTAAAAGCCCGTTACGGCTTACTCGGATAATTTATGGAAGAAATAATTTTAAACACAAACACGCAGAAAAGCGTCATACATTGCGGCGACGGTGCGTTTGAAAAGTACGCCTTAACCTGCGGGGGCGATTTTGTTATAACCGACAGCAACGTTTATAATATTTATCGCAGTTTGATTGAAAAAATCTTTCGCGGCGCGGCGGTAAAAGTTATACGCGCCGGTGAAAAGAGCAAAAACAGCCGTACGCTGTTATCGGTTTTGCAAGCAATGGTCAGCGCGGGTTTAAAGCGCAGCGGAACGGTGGTGGCGTTGGGCGGCGGCGTTGTGGGAGATATAGCGGGGC
>CAOMHR010000177.1 GCA_948482865.1 Christensenellaceae bacterium | reverse complement strand
AACCCGCGCCCGAAGGTGTTACCTTCGGGCGCGGGTTATTTTAAAAAAAATTAATTTTCGCTCTGTTCATACGTTCTGGGAACGGAATATAAATCAAACTCCTGCTCTATATCAAACTCAGACTCGTCGTCAAACGCGGCGAGTTTTGAAATCGAAACTTCGAACGCAGTCATTGTTATAAAACTTTCGTCAGGCTGCTTTTTCTGATATTCGCGGCTCTGTATTCTGCCCGAAAGCGCAACCCTGTCGCCCACGGACAAATTTCTGACAAACCTTGCGTTTCTGCCCCAGGCAATCGCGGGGATATAGTCTGACTTGTTGTAGCTTCTGTTTACCGCTATAAGCAAATCGGCAATTTCGCGGTTGAACGGAGTCGTGCGGTAAACGGGCGGTTTGCAAATATAGCCGGAAAGTATTATCGAATTGGGGTTTTTGCCGGGCTGCGTATCAAGAAGTTCGCGGATGAACACTGTCAGCATAAGGCGGGATTTTCCGCTTTCTAATTTGTTGTAAGAACGGAACTGCCCCAATGCGCAAATGGTGTTACCCACCTTCATTTCGTCGGTCATAATGCGTTCCGACACAGTAACCGGCAGAACGTCAGCCTGACCCGAAAGGCGCATAACTTTTACGTAAAACTCGTAAAATCCTTCGCCGTACACTTCGTGCGAAAACTCCGCTTCAGAAACGATTTCGCCGTAGATGTACACCTTGTTGTTCTTCTCTGTGTTGTAATTCATATTTGCCTCCATAAAAAGTTTTTCCCTGTAATTTAATGAATTTAAGCTGCCGGCACCTGTCTGCCGGTGTTGTCTATCGTGTAGTTTTCACGGTAGATAAGCTCGCCTATAGGGACAAACGAGTAGCCCCTGTTTTTTAAAGTTTCCAGTATAATGGGTACGGCTTCAGCTGTATGAAGTCCGTTGTTGTGCATAAGAATGACCGAACCACTTTTAACGCCGTTGATTACGCGCATAGCGATATCGCTCGCAGATAAATCTTTCCAGTCAAGGCTGTCTACGTCCCACTGAATGGTGTAATAACCCAACTCGGACGCTGTTCTAATAAGTTCGTCGTCGTAATCGCCGTAGGGCGGACGGAACAGTTCGACTTTTTTACCCGTAATTTTTTCAATTGCCGCGGAAGAAGCCGAAAGCTCAGTCTTTATTTCTTCGGCGTTCTGCTTGCTCATATACGAGTGGGTTGAAGAATGCGTTCCTATCTCGTTGCCGCCTTCGTCGATGGCTTTTACGAAATCGGGGTATTTTTCAGTCCAGAACTGCACCATAAAGAATGTGGCGCGCACGTTGCTCACGCGCAACGCGTTTAAAATACTGTCCGTGTATTCGGTACCCCAGGCGCAGTCAAATGAAATGGAAATAACCTTGTCTTCCCTGTCCACGCTGTAAATAGGCAAAAGCCTTGGCGTGTTGCCGAAATATACGGCGTACGCGCCCGTAAAATACGCGGTTGTGGACAGCACGGTTATCATAGCCGCGGCTATTGCAAGTATCACAAAATTTTTAAGTTTAAAGACGTGAACCAATCTTCTCTCCGATTATAATGAATTGAGTACGGCGCATATTGACCCGTTTTGTCTAAAAATCTCTTTTTATAGAGAATAGTTTAACCGTTCTCCCTTTTAATTTATTTTGCGGGGACAAGAAATATACTTGTAACTTAAAAAACTTGTACAAATGCGTAAATAAAAAAGCAAGGAAAAATTTTTCCTTGCTTTTTAAAAAAATAACCCGCCTGACGTCAGCGGGTTAACTCTTCTTCTTTTTCTTCCTGTTTATCCTGTACGGTGGGTTCCTGCGGTTCAATCTGTTCCTGCGCGCCGTCCTGTTCCGCCTGCTCTTCTTGTTGAACGCCGTAAGGATTGACGTGGACGGTGACGTGTTTTACAAGGGGAAAATTCTGCTCTATGCCCGTATGCACGCGCTCGGCTATGTCGTGCGCGTCATGCAAAGGCAAATCGCTTTCGCAGGATATTTCCGCAATAACGTAAACGCGGTTGCCGAAAAGCCTTGTCATAAGGCTGTCAAGCCCCTTCACCCCTTCGCAGGACAAAATAAAGGTTCGTATCTCGTTTTCGGTTTTTTCGTCGCACGCCTGGTCGGTCATCTTTTTGACCGCGTCTATGAATATATCAACCGCCGCCTTTAAAATCAAAAGACAGATAACTATGCTGGCAATCGAGTCTAAAATAAGCACGCCGAACATTGCGCCGACAATGCCTATCAGACTTCCCACGGAAGACAGCGCGTCCGAACGGTGATGCCACGCGTCCGCTTTAAGCGCGCCCGAATTGCATTTTTTAGCCGCGCGTATGGTGTACCAGAACATACCTTCTTTTACGACTATTGAAACAATCGCAGCAGCCAGGGCAAGATACGTGGGCGCTTCAAACTGCTTATACGCGCCCGTAACTATATTGCTTACGCCGCTGTAACCTATAAAAACGCCCGTACCGCACAAAACCACGGCAAGAATAATAGCCGCAACGCACTCAAACCTTTCATGCCCGAAAGGATGGTTTTTGTCGGGCGCTTTTGCGGCGATTTTTACGCCTATTATAACGATAAGCGTGGAAAACACGTCCGATGCGGAATGAATTGCGTCGGAAATCATGGCTAACGAGTTTCCTAAAATACCCGCCACCAGTTTAAACGCCGACAGCAAAAAATTCACTATAATAGTTACTATCGAAGTTTTTACCGCAATTTTTTTTACGTCCGTACTCTGCATTTCCCTATCTGTTCCGTTACCGTGTTTAAAATATAGTATGCCGCAAGCAAACTTGGCGTTACGCTTGCGGTTTTAACTATTTTACCGATTTTTTATTTTAAAGTCAATTAATTCTTTCAACAAGCCGCTTCCGCAGCTTCATATAAATGTTATATTTATTAAGAGCTAAACAACGCTATCTGTTTATAAAATTTATTTTTTGTCGTTCGGAAAGTAATCCCTGTCTTTTAAGGAATCGGGTAAATATTGCTGCTCTACCCAACCGCCGTAATCGTGAGG
>CAOMHR010000176.1 GCA_948482865.1 Christensenellaceae bacterium | reverse complement strand
ATTGTTAACGTCGGTAACGCCAAGATCGCAAACTCTGCCCATTGTCGCGCTGGTTATTTTTACGCCTTCCTTTGCGTCGGAAATAACGCAACCGCCTGCGCCCGTAACCGTCCACTGCGATTGCGGGGGACGTGTTGTACCCTGTTCCAACGGATAACGGTACTGCCTTTCGGCAGAAGCAAAATGACTGCCGGTAGCGGCAACCGCGCGTTTGACGTAGCCCGCATTAACCATCATAGCGGCGAGCATCATACTTTCGCTCATAGTGGAACATGCGGAATAAACGCCGACAAACGGAAAATCATAATCCCGCGCGGAAAAACTTGCCGAAATAATCTGATTTAAAAGGTCGCCGGAAATAAGTACGTCTATATCCTTTTCTTTAAAACCGCTCTTTTCGATTGCGAGCGAAATAGCGTTTGTCAGCATTTTGCACTCTGCCTTTTCAAACGTTGATTCCGCATACATATCGTCGTCGAGAGTGATATCTGCATATCCCCCAATCACTCCCACTTTTTCCTTTGAACCGCAAATTGCGGCATAGCCCGATATTCTCGGCGCATTTTTAAAAAATACCGTATTGCCTTTTTTCATACTGTTAATTATAGTTTTTTCAAACGCGCCTTTTTTATACAGAAAACGGGGCGGCAAAGCCGCCCCGACGGTTGTAATTTTATATAAACAAATAAACCAGACCGACAAGCACGCCGGAGAACACGCCGAACACGATAATAGCGCCGGCAACTGTAAACATTTTTGCTGCCATACCGTAAATCCAGCCTTCGGTTTTAAATTCTATGGCGGGTGACGCAACACTGTTTGCAAAACCCGTTATGGGAACAATAGACCCCGCACCCGCGTGTCTGCCAATCCTGTCGTACACGCCGAATCCCGTTAAGAGCGTCCCAAGGAATATCAGAATCATTGACGTGCAGCCCGCAAGTTCGTCGCCTGAAAGACCCGCATATTCAAGCATAAACCTTATAAACTGACCTATGCAGCAAATAAGACCGCCCACTCCGAAAGCCGAAAGGCAGTTTTTGAAATGCTTTGTAGGCGGCTCCTGCGTTTTTACGTAATTCAGATAATTTTCGTTATGGTTTTTACTTACCTTGCCTGTCATTTTTTACGCACTCCCCTTTAACGCTTTTTATTAAACTTTCGCGCTCGTCACGGCGGGTTAAATCGTACTCCCTTCTCATCTGCGGTATACCCTGTCGTTAAAGTAAAGGGTCAATTTTTCCGGCATTACGTGCGACATTATGCGGTACGCAGAATTTTTGAAACCGCATGCCCTTATGACGGGCGGTTTGTCAGCGTACACCACTTCGCAAATATCTTCCGCGACTTCCGCAGGCGACATTCCCGTCTGCTCGATATCGGCAAGCGCCGCAACCGCCTTATTCAGGCTTTGCGCATAAGTCTTATTTTCGTCGTCGGAATAAACCTTTCTTTTGAACGTAAAACCAGTGGCAGTGCCGCCGGGAAGCAGAGCCGTTACTTTTATGCCGTAAGGTTTAAGCTCGTAATAGGCTTCGCGCACAAGCATTTCGAGCGCGGACTTTGAAGCCGAATAAAACGAATCGTAAAGAATGGGTACTTCGCCGCCGATAGAGCCGACAAGCACGATTCTGCCGCCCCTGTCTTTCATAAAGGGTATAACCGCCTGCATAGCCTTTAACGCGCCGAAAAAGTTAACGTCGAAAAGATAGCGGTAATCGCTTTCTTTTGCGTATTCTATTGGCGCAGCCATAGAAAAGCCAGCACTGTAAATAAGCGCGTCTATTCCGTACTTTTCGCCCACCATATTTATAACGTCGGTAAGCGTGCTGCCCGCCGCCACGTCGGCTATCATATTTTTGATTTTTGCATTTTTACAGGGTGTACGTGAAACGTTGATTACGTTCCAGCCGCGGTTTGCAAGCCTGAGACAGGTTTCGCAGCCTATACCCGAACTTCCGCCAACCACTATCGCTGTTGATTTATTCTTTTCCATACAGCTATTTTGGGGAATTTTACAAGTAATTATACGCAAAAAAATACGGCGCACACGCGCCGCATGCATAAACTATATTAACCGAAAGCCACGTCTAAAATCATCATAAGGGAAAATCCGAAGATTACGCCCACAGTGGCTTTGATTTTTCCGCTTGCAAAAGATTCGGGAATGAGTTCTGAACACACGACCGCCATCATTGCGCCGGCGGAAAAAGAGAGCGCCCAGGGAAGTATTCCGTTTACCAAAGTCACGGCTATCGCGCCTATGACGCCCGCGACTATTTCAACCGCGCCCGAGAGCTGACCGATTAAAAACGACTTAGTCCTGCTCATACCGTTTGCGCGAAGCGGAAAGGCTACGCACATCCCTTCAGGAAAGTTCTGGATTCCGATGCCTACGGCAAGCATAATTGCCGCAACGCCTTCCACCGTCGCCCCCGACGACAGCGCGCCGAACGCAACGCCTATTGCCATACCTTCCGGAATGTTATGGATAGTAACCGCTATGCACATTACGGCACAGCTACGCTTTTTCGCATTGCCTGCAAAAAGGTTTAGTTTGCCCGTGACTATATCCGTCACAATTATAAGTAAACCGCCCAGCACAAATCCGCAGGTTAAAACCAAATAAGCATAATTTTCAACCATCTCCATTGCGGGCATTAAAAGTGAAAAAAAAGTTGAAGCAAGCATTATACCCGCCGCTATGCTCATCATAAGCGAAAAGGCGGTTTTGCCTACGTTTTTACATATAAAAACAAGCAGCGCGCCTGCCGCCGTCAACGCCCAGGTGAACGTAGTTGCGATAAGAGCCTGCTGCCAGCCAGTTAAATCATAAAACCATTGCACAAGTGTTTCTCCAAGTAAAAATACAGTTACTATATTTTATGAAACAACTTTGCTTTTTAGTGAAACCGCCGCCCGTTTCGGGCGGCGGTTTTTATATTTACTGTGATATTACGTTAAGGTTTTTATATGTTGTAAATTTTAAAATGTAAACGTTGGTTTCAACGGGGTCGCTCTCGTAAATAAGTTTAAAAGCGGGATTTTTGT
>CAOMHR010000175.1 GCA_948482865.1 Christensenellaceae bacterium | reverse complement strand
CCCGCATTTGCGGAAAAATACTTCGGCAGCGCGGAGTACCGCACCCTGCCGCCCGTTATGCGCGAGAGCTATAAAAAAATAGTGAATGAAGATTTGCAGTCATGTGCAAAAGAGATAAGGTGCAAAACTTTGCTTTTATACGGCGATGAAGATACCGTCACGCCCTGCGGCGAAGAAGGTAAGATATTCAATTCGCTTATTCCGGACAGCAGGCTGGAAATATGCCGCGGCGGACATTTCTGCTTTTCCGAAAACCCCGTGCCGTTTAACGACGCGGTCTATAAATTTTTAAACGGTGATTAATTATGGGAATTTTCGTATCCGTACCAAAAACAATCGAGTGCGTTTTAACCGCCCTTATTTTTGCGACGTTGCTTTGCTTCGCCGCCTATAAACCTTTGGGCGTGTTGCAGTCGGCGGGATATTCCTGTAAAAAGTTTTTCAAATGGGTTGCAAAAAAGAGCAATTTTGCCCAAAGGCGGCTGCTCCTTTTGTCAGTGCTGTGTCTGTTGTCCTGCGGCATAGTTTCGCTCTGTTTTTCGTTCACGGGCGAATGGTCGGCGGTGATAGGGTTAATTCCTTTTATACTTTTCATTACTGTGTATATTTTTGCGGACCGTAAAATCGCGCTGCGTTCTTCCGTTACGAAGACGGCAAGGTTTACAAGGCTGTACGTCGTGCTGTTTGTGATATGCTTTATATTTTCGTATATTGCCGTAACTTTATTAAACTTCGCCGACTGCGTCTGGGGCAACGAAATTTTCCGTAATTTAAGGTACTGCGCCTTAGCGGTGTTGCCCGCGGTGCTGTTTCTCTTAATAGCTCTTTCAAACGCGGTTGCAAAAATTTACGAAGTGCCGCGCAACAGAAAATACGTAAAAAGCGCAAAGGCGAAACTTGCGGCGGGCAATATCAAGGTAGTTGGTATTACCGGCAGCTTCGGCAAAACCAGCACTAAATTCATACTGAACACAATACTTTCCGCAAAGTACCGCGTGTTATCCACGCCACGCTCGCACAATACCCCCATAGGCATTGCGCTTGCAATCAACTCGCACGGGCTTGAAAATTACGATATTTTCATTGCGGAAATGGGCGCGAGAAACGTCGGGGATATCGCCGAACTCTGCGAAATATGTCCGCCCGATATTTCCGTGATAACGGGTTTATGCGGGCAGCATCTCGAAACTTTCGGCACGTTCGGAAACGTGGTAAAAGCCAAGGGCGAAATTTTGGAGCGCACAAAACAGTGCGCGGTCATTGCGGACGACTGTTACGACCTTTACGCCGAATACCCTTGCAATAAACAGCGTTGCGACTGCGTGACAGACATAGAGTGTTCGCCCGCGGGCGTAAAATTCAAACTCACGCTCGGCGGCGAAAGCAGGGTGTGCGAGAGCAGGCTTTTGGGCAGACACTCCGCATACAACATTGCTATCGCGGCGCAGACCGCATATCTTGCGGGTATGACGCTTGACGAAATTGCGGCGGCGGTTCCGCAGATAGAGTATATCGAACACCGTTTGCAGCTTATACAGAATAACGGCGTAAATATTCTGGACGACGGTTACAACTCCAATGTAAAGGGCGCGCGCGCCGCGCTGGAAGTTCTGCGCGGTTTCGAAGGCAGAAAAATCGTCGTGACGCCCGGGCTTGTGGAGCTGGGCGTTCTGGAAAAGCAGGAGAATTACGAGCTGGGCAAAAACCTTACGGGGCTTGATTTAGTGATTCTTGTCGGCGATACGCTGATAGAACCCGTTAAATGCGGTTATACAGATAACGGCGGCGACGCGGAAAAAATTATAACCGTTCCCACACTTCCGGCGGCGCAGCAGCATATAAAGGAATATATACGGCAGGGCGATACGGTACTGTTTCTGAACGATTTGCCCGACGTGGTTTAGGCTTAAGAAGAAATTTGAAATTCACCAAAGTTTAAAAATAAAGCGGAGGTGGATTATGAAAAGAACAATTGCCGTAATTTTCGGCGGCGTTTCAAACGAAAACGAAATTTCCGTAATAACGGGTACGATGGCAGCCAACGTTCTGAAGAGCGGGGGCGAACAGGTCGTACCCTTGTTTATGTCGCAAAAGGGCGACCTGTACACGGGCGATATGCTGCTGGATATAAACAGCTTTAAAGACGGCGGTTATGAAAAGGCTGCGCGCGCTTCGGTGGTGCGCGGGGGCGTGACCGAACTCAATAAACACGGTAAAATCAAAAAGTTCATAAAGGTGGACGTGGCGCTTAACTGCTGCCACGGCGGTATCGGCGAAGGCGGCGGAGTGTGCGGACTATTCGCGCTGTGCGGCATACCCCTTGCCAGCGCGGGAATGTTTGAGTCGGCTGCGTTTATGGATAAATATTTTACGAAGTTGGTGCTCGGTTCGCTGGGCGTGAACGTTGCGCCCTACGTATATTTCCGCAGCCCCAAAGACGCGCTGTGCGCCGAAGAGCTGGGTTATCCCGTGATAGTGAAGCCTTCAAAACTCGGTTCGAGTATAGGCATAACGAAGGCGCGCGACCGGGAAGAGCTTTTATCCGCGGTTGAAGCGGCTTTCTTTTACGACGACGGCATTCTGGTTGAAAAATACTTTTCCGACCGCCGCGAGATAAACTGCGCGGCGTATTACTCGGAAGGCAGGGTTATAACTTCGGAATGCGAAGAAGCGTTTACCAAGGGCGACATTTTAAGCTATGACGACAAGTACGCGGGCGGTGGAAAGTCGCAGCTTCCCGCCGATTTGCTGGACGGGGTTTCGGAACAAATAAAGGGGCTTACGTCGGACGTCTACTCGCGCCTGAATATGCGCGGAATCGTACGCTTCGACTACATACTGTGCGGCGGCGAAGTTTATTTAAGCGAAATAAACACCGTCCCCGGCTCGCTTTCGTACTATCTGCTGTCCAACGGGTTTAAAGACTTTTATCCCGTGTTGCAGGCGGTGATAGTTCAGGCGGTGGACGACTGGCAACGCGCCGCTGATAAAAAAGTGCTGTGCACGGGTATTTTGAACGCCCTTCCCGCCAACGCCGCAAAAATAGGCAAAAAATAAAATAAGCCGCCGCGCTTTGTAAAGCGCGGCGG
>CAOMHR010000174.1 GCA_948482865.1 Christensenellaceae bacterium | reverse complement strand
TTCAATCGCACCCAAAATAAATGCGGCGGGCAGAATGGGCGACGCCCGCGCCGCGCTTGAACTTTTCAGCGAAAGCGATGAAAATAAAATTTTCAACCTTGCTTCAAAACTTACCGCCTATAATCTCGAACGCCAGAAATGTTGCGACGACCTTTACGTAAGCGCGAAAGCCAAACTCAAAGAAAGGGGCGCTTACGGCAAAGTTATAATGTTGTTTGACGAAAACTGGAACTCCGGTTTCGTGGGCATAGTTGCGGCAAGGCTTTGCGAAGAGTATTCCCGCCCCGTACTGCTTTTCGTGCGCAGCGGCGACACGTTGAAAGGTTCGGTCCGTTCTATTGAAAATATAAACATTTTCGAAGCGTTGAAAGCCTGTTCAGGATATATAGAAGAATTCGGCGGACACGCGCAGGCGGCGGGCGTTAACGTCACGTTGGAAAACTTTGAAAAGTTAGAGAGCGCCTTGAATGTATACCTTGAAGAAAATTACAAGCCCGAAGATTTTTTACCGACGATTTTTGTCAACGGCAGACTGAACAAACCGTTCTCGCCGAGATTTGCACGCGAACTTGAAATGTTAGAGCCGTACGGCGTCGGCAACCGCAGACCTATGTTCGAACTTTGCGAAACTTCGTCCGAAGTTCGTCCCATAAAACCGCAGTCGCCACATATCAGCATTAAAAGCGACAAAATAGAACTTATGTATTTCGGCGGAGCGAAGCAGCTGAAACTGCTTTCAAGCCCCGTTCCGAGAAAATATATTTTTGAATACAACGTATCCGTATTCCGCGGCAGAGAATATGTAAAGGGATTCGTCCGCGACGTAATCTGCGATAAAACCGCGGCGCAACACGCGGGCGAAGAGATTGCGGTGAACAATATAATAACGCTTGCTTCGCCGAAGTGCAGTTGTGCGGTGCAAAGTATGACCGCCGCCGAAATAGACAGCGAAGCGCAAGTTGCTGGTTGGGGTACCGTTTATATCGCCAGCGAATACAATACGCTTGAAAGATACCGTAATATTTCGCTTCCCGTAGAGCTTTTTAATATAAGTTCGTCAAACCTTGCCGACACTGTTCTTGTTTCGCCGCAGGCTAACGCGGATTTGAGCGGCTTTAAAAAAGTGGTGTTTCTTGACAGCCCGGTATCCGGCGTAAGAATACAGTCGCTTGAAGGGAAAGACGTTGTTATCTGTTCCGACGTAAAGGGCAATAACTTTATAAAAAATATGCCCTGCAAGCGCGAAGACCTTTTAAAAATATTCGCTTACGTTTCCGCCAATGCGGATAATCTGCAAGGCTGCGACAGTTACGAAGCGGCGTTTAAAAACGGCAGTTTTAAACCCGAACATTTTGCCTTTGCACTGGAAGTATTCAGGCAGCTTTCGCTTATTTCGTTTGAAGACGGCAAACTGATCGTTTTCAAAGGCGTTAAAACCGAACTCACAAATTCCGAACTTTATAACGTTGCCTGCAACGTGAACGGTTGAAAATATGAAGAGCGTAATAGATAAAATTTACGAATACAACACGGACGGCGATACGGAGCTGGTTCTCTCGGCTTATCGCTATGCCGAACTTATGCACGAAGGGCAAAAACGCGCTTCGGGCGAAGCATATTTTACGCATCCTTGCGCGGTGGCAGAAATCCTTATGGATTTAGGTATGGACATTCCGTCCGTCGCCGCGGCTTTTTTGCACGACGTAATCGAAGACACCCAAGCCACCGACGAAGATATACGCTCGCGCTTCGGCGAAGAAGTTCTGACGCTTGTTGAAGGCGTGACGAAACTGGACAAAATCCGTTTCCAGTCCCATGAAGAAGAAGACGCGGAAAATTTCAGGAAAATTTTCGTCGCTATGGCAAACGACGTTCGCGTAATTATCATAAAACTTGCCGACAGGCTTCACAATATGCGCTCACTCAATTTTCTTTCAAACGAGCGCCAGCAGCGCATCGCCAAAGAAACGCTTGAAATTTTTACCCCGCTCGCGGGCAGGCTGGGTATTTCGCAAATCAAGTGCGAACTTGAAGATTTGTGCCTGAAATACCTTGACCCCGAAGCATACGAATACCTTGTCACCAACATAAACCAAAAACTTACCGAACGCAAAAATTTTGTGGAGTGCGTTGTGACCGCCCTGAAAGAAATGCTGAAAAGCAGTAACATAACGGGCGAAGTCTGGGGGCGACCCAAGCATTTTTATTCCATTTACCGCAAAATGAAACGGCAGGGCAAGACCCTTGACCAGATTTACGATTTGTCCGCCGTGCGCGTTATCGTCGGCACTATGGAAGAGTGTTACGAAGTTCTCGGGAAAATCCACAAGCGGTGGAAGCCCGTCCCCGGGCGCATAAAAGATTATATCGCAACCCCCAAGCGCAATATGTACCAGTCTTTGCATACCACGGTTGTAACCGAATTCGGACAGATTTTCGAAATTCAGATACGCACGCAGGAAATGCACAAAATGGCGGAGTACGGTATCGCCGCGCATTGGAAATATAAAGAGCAGAAATCGGGCGAAACCAACTTCGACCAGCGTTTAAGCTGGATACGCGACGTTATGGACTGGCAGGGCAGCCTTAACGATTCGAAAGAGTTTGTAGACAGCCTTAAAAACGATTTATACTCTAACGAGCTTTTAGTATTCACCCCGCAGGGCAAAGTAATTTCTTTGCCGCTTGAAGCTACTCCCGTGGATTTTGCCTATGCAATCCATTCGGAAGTGGGCAACAAATGCGTGGGCGCAAAAGTCAATTCGAGAATAGTGTCTTTAAATTCCGCTCTGCATACGGGCGACGTGATTGAAATTCTCACTTCGCCCAACGCAAAAGGTCCTTCGTGGGACTGGCTTAAATTCGTAAAGTCGGGTTCCGCGCGCGCCAAGATAAGGCAGTTCTTCAAGCGCGAAATGAAGGAAGACAACGTAAAAACGGGCAGGGCAATGCTGGAAGCCGAAGCAAAGCGCAGGGGATACAATCTGGCGGATATTCTGACCGAAGAGTCGTTTAAAAAACTTTCAAACAGACTTGTATTTTCGTCCGTGAACGAAATGATGGCTTCCGTAGGTTACGGCGCGGTCAGCGTCA
>CAOMHR010000173.1 GCA_948482865.1 Christensenellaceae bacterium | reverse complement strand
ATCGGCAAGCGAAATCTGTTTTGCGGTGTGGTTGCCCGCAATTCCGTGCATAATCAAAGTCTTTTTTGCGGACGGATAAACGGGATTGCCCTGTTCGCAGTCAGACGTGCCGAAAGACGTGACCCAGAAACTTGAAGAAAGTCCCCTTTCTTTAACCATATTTTTAAATATGAGTTCCGCCATAGGCGAACGGCAGATATTGCCGAGACATACAAAAGCTACGTTTATCATCAGTCGCCTATTTTCAGCTTGCGCCAACCCGTTTCGTCGGGCTTGTAATTTTCAATGTATCCGATAATTTCGTCCACGTCGGAAAGGCAGTCGTAAATTTCGTTGCATTTGAAAGTTATAAATTTACGTTCCGCAACGGTTGACATAAGTTTTTCCAGCTCGTCGTAATAGTTTAAAATGTTGTACATCACTATAGCCTTGCTGTGCCTGCCGAGCTGTTTTAACGTAAGCACTTCAAAAAACTCTTCAAACGTGCCTATGCCGCCGGGCGCAATTATAAATGCGTCCGCTTCGTCTTCCATTACTTTTTTGCGCTCCGCCATAGAGTCGGTGTAAGTCATTTTATCGCAATCGTCATATATAACTTCCACCTGCTCTTCACCGAAAAACTTTGGGATTACGCCGTGAACAAACCCGCCGCCCTTTTTAAAGCCGCGTGCCGCCGCGCCCATAAGACCGGTAGCGCCCGCACCGAAGACAAGCGAATGCCCGCGCTTTGCAAGTTTTTCGCCCAGCGTTTCAACCGCGGTTATATAAGTTTTATCTATGTGCGCGCTCGCCGCGCCGAAAATACAAATCTTCATTAATTCCTCGTTAAAAATATGTTACCCTATTATTATATATAATATTTTGCATTTTGTCAATTGCGCATAATAACGCCGCCGCATTCAGGTGCGGCGGCGTGTTAAATTGCATAGCATTTTTATTTTTTTATTACGTTCGGCAGTGTTATTGCAAAGTCCAATACAAAATTCGGTTGGTCAAAACCCTTGGTAGACGGATAATTTCCCAGTTCCTTTCTTACTATCACGTTGCCCGCCTTCATTTTAAAATCGTCGGGACATTCGCCGAAAACCAGATACTGGCAACTGATATATTCCGTAGTGTTTTTCAATTTTACGGGCGACAGTTCCCAGGGCTTTTCTATATCTATATTGTGCTTTTCAAACACTTCCGCCAACTCTTTACAAACCGATTTTATCTGGCTGCAAAAATTTCTGGAATTGACGCAATCGTACGGAACGTAAGTGTTATAAAACAGCAAATTCTTTTCTTTGTCTATTTTTATCATCACCGTACTCCGTGCATTTGTAAAACTTTTATTAATTATACCACTTTTTAATTCACCCGTCAATATTAAAATCAGCCCCGGCTCCCGCACCAACAGCTTGGTTATATGCGTCCCATCAAATACAAAATGAATACTACAAAAACTTAGATTTTAAGCCGTTTTGAATAATCGTACCGATAGACTTCATTGACAAAAGATTAATTGTATTATAAAATATCATTAAATTAATTACAAAATTTAGATAAATTAGCGATTTATCTAATATAAACACTAAAGAGATGCAATTATGTTAAAAAGAAATAACGTAGATTTTTTTGAACAGATGGCGAATTATAAAACTTCATTTAAAGTAAGAGAAATTATATGCGCTATCATTGCTTTAATTTGCATACTTACTGCAACTATAATACTTATTTTAATTGGCACAGGAAAATTACAATTTACTGACGTAACTATTACCATTTTGATGTTTTGTGCAGTATTTTTTATTTATGCTTCTGTATACAGTTTAATAATTACATTTGTAAAAAATAGTACACTTTTTTTATCTGGTAGACTATCAGCAGGACTTAAAAATTTTTTTATTGTTGTTTTTCCAATATATATCATACTTCTAGTTCTTTATTTTTCTATCCCCGAATGGAAAGAATTCTTCATATCGGCTCTTACCATAGTTACAACAATTTCAGTAGCAATTTTGACGGTAATAGGAGTACATTATACCGTTGCAAAACAACAAAGTGAAAAAAACGATCAAAAGAATCTTATATTTTCTTGTTCTGAAAACGAAGAGCAAAATATTACTTACAATATAAAAAACGCAATTGGCGAAAAAGTTGTACAAATAAAATTTAAAAACATCAGTAATAACTTTGGTTATTTAATTGGAATTTATAGAATTTGCGGATGTGATGCATATCAAATTGGAGATGATTTACCTTATTTACCTCTTGCTCCACAAACTAGTTACATCATAAAAGATATTAAATTAAATTATGGTGATGATCAATTATTTTTGGTATATAAAGATATTAGCAATAATTTTTATTATCTTCTTTTTTCGTCAAATTATAAGTATATAGAACAATCGGATAAATGCGACATGAGTTTTCTATATATGCAATTAGATATGACAATTAAATTAGAAAAGAAATTAAAAAAATTGCCAATTTATAATACCAATGAAAATTTATCCGTAAATGAACTATTAATTAGCGAAAATAAAGAAAAGACAAAGCCAACTATAGTTAAAAGAATAAATAACTTTGACTTAATTGTTACACCAAGCGGTGATATTTTAACTGATTTAGAATTATTAAGCAAATTAAAAAAGGAACGAACAAAATTAGCAAAAGAACAACAAGTTAAAGCTTATTTAATTTTTAATAATCAGCAATTAGTTGCTATGGCAACATATAAGCCCTATGATGAACTTTCTTTTATATCTATCTATGGTTTAGGCAAGAAAAAATATGAATTATATGGTAAAATATTTATACAAATTATAATCGACCATCGGGATAATGAATAGCCATATAACAATTTAATAAATATGTTTTTACTTCTCATACACTAAAAAATTGGTCAATTGAACAATTTTAACTAAACAGCAATCCGTAAGAAAAACTTACGGATTGCTGTTTAGCTTTTTGGAAAGTACGATTTTTTTGGTACAAAATTCATTCTCACCACAGTCCTGCGGACTTCGGTGCGACGGGGCGGTTTGCAGGCAAACCGCTTCCGCTCTCTCTTGCTATACCAAATCGGCACGGCGCAAAAATTTGCGCCGTGCTGTTTTGGTGGACGAGTCGGGACTTGCACC
>CAOMHR010000172.1 GCA_948482865.1 Christensenellaceae bacterium | reverse complement strand
TAACGGCGGTATCCGCGACGACGCTCAATATCATACTATACATTTTATTGTTTTGGCGAAAAATGTGTTAAAATTTGTTTTATCCGGCAAAGGACGGGCATACAATACACTGATTAGTTATAAAAACGAGGTGTCAAGTGAAAAAAATTATCTCCCTTTTACTTGTCGTATGCGCCTCGTCGGCTGTAATATCCCTTTCCGCCTGCGCGGAAAAGAAGTCCGACGTAAGCGCTTACGATATTGTCGCTATCTACGACGGCGAAAACGAAACCGTTACCGGCACGGTTGACTTCACCTATTACAACAACACCGACAACGAAATAGGCGAGCTTAAATTTAACCTTTTCGGCAATGCGTTCAGGCAGGACGCTTTATACGCGCCCGTTTCGGAAGCGTATTCCGCAAAAGCCTATTACTCCGGCAAGAGCTACGGCAGCATGACCGTTGAAAGCGTTGAAAACTGCTCGGCGTGGAAAATAGGCGGCGAAGACGAAAATATTTTAAGCGTGACTCTGATATCCCCCGTCTATCCCGAACAGACCGCAAACGTAACCATAAGTTACACCCTTAAACTCGCCAAAGTCAATCACCGCACGGGCGTGACGAAAAACACCGTAAACCTTGGCAACTTCTATCCCATATTATGCGCGTATACCGACGACGGATTTGCCGAGTGCAACTACTATTCCAGCGGCGACCCCTTCCTTTCGGAATGCGCGGACTACAGCGTTACGGTTACAATGCCGCTTAACTATACCGCGGCGGCAAGCGGAAAACTTGAAAACTCCACCGAAACTTCAGACAGCAAAAAGTGTACGTATTCGTTGAAACGCGCCCGCGATTTCGCGCTGGTTCTGTCCGATAAATTTAAGGTTGAAACGGGCAGCGTAAACGGCGTTGACATAAACTATTACTACTACAAGGATGAAAATCCGCAGACGTCCCTTGCCGTAGCGTGCGAAAGCCTTGAATATTTTTCGGGAACTTTCGGCAGTTACGAATACCCCGCGCTATCCGTTGTGCAGACGGGATTCTGTTACGGCGGTATGGAATATCCCGGGCTTACAATGATCAGCGACGAACTTGACAGCGACGCAAACAACTATACAATCGTACACGAAAACGCGCACCAGTGGTGGTACGCAATGGTCGGCAGCGACCAGCTTAACTGCGCGTGGCAGGACGAAGGACTTGCCGAATACAGCAGCGTAATGTTTTTTGAAAGCCACCCCGACTACAAATTTACGAGAGCGGGACTTGTGGGAACGGCGACAAAATCGTACAGGGCGTACTACTCCGTATACAACCAGATTTTCGGCGAAGTGAACACGAGTATGACGCGCAACTTAAAGGACTTTGAAAGCGATTACGAGTACGCGAACATCGCCTACAATAAAGGTATGATTATGTTCGACACCCTGCGCCAGTCCATAGGCGACGATAAATTTGTGTCGGGTCTCAAAAAATACTTTGCCGCCAACCGCGACAAAATAGCTTCTCAGGACGATTTGTTCGGCTGCTTTATTTCGGGCGGGGTCGATCTCGAAGGATTTTTCCAGTCATTCGTAGACGGCAAAATAGTTATCTGACGAAAACTAAATTTAACAAATTACTTGCCAAATAAAATATAATAATTTATAATAAAATCAAAGAAACTTGCTTGCACGGTTTTCTTTGCGCCTTATATATGCGTAGGGCAGTTAAAAAATAAAACGGCGGCGCACAGCGCAAGCGAAAAAATTTTTGCCGCCTTACGACGTTATTATATCCTTATGGACGAGTACAGTTGTAATTTGAAAATTTAATACAATGCCCTGAATTTCCGTACAAAAGCCAAGCGCGATCTTTAATAGCAATGCACGGGATTTTCCGTGCATTTTTTATACAAAATAATTGAAGGTAACGTTATGGTAAAGTACTTTAAGACGGACGGCGCGCTTTTGGAGCAGTGCGCGCAGTTTAACCCCCGCTGCTGGATTGATATGGTCAACCCCGACGACGGCGAATGCGAAGAAGTTTCGCGCCTTACGGGAGTACCCGAAGATATGATAAAAGCCGCTCTGGACGAAGAAGAAAGGGCGCGTACTGAGTTTGACGACGGTTGCAGTATGTTCGTAGTGGACTGCCCCGTGATAGAAGAAACGGACGACGGCGGCGACAGCTACACCACATTGCCGCTTGCGGTAATTTACAACGAACTTTGTATAATTACCGTTTGCTTAAAGGGCAACACCGTGCTGAAAAACTTTATTCTGGGCAGGGAACAGATTAACACGCAAAGACCCGTCCACTTCGTACTGTCGTTTATGCTGGGCAACGCCAAAAGGTTTTTGTACTGCTTGAAACAGATTGACAGAAAGACCCGCCGCATACAGAGCGAAATAGAAAAGACTATGCGAAACAGCGAAATTATACAGCTATTGGATTTACAAAACTCGCTGGTCTACTTCTCCACTTCGCTCACGTCAAACGAACGCGTTCACGAAAAATTTGACAAGGTCGAAGGCGTGCGCACGCGCGAAGAGCTGACCGATTTATACGAAGACGTGATTATAGAGAGCAGGCAGGCGATAGAAACCTGTAATATTTACAAAAATATTTTAAGCGTGACAATGGACGCGTACGGCTCGGTAATTTCGAACAATGCAAACGACTCTATGCGCAAGCTGACAATAATAACCATTCTGCTTGCCGTCCCCACAATGATTGCGGGGTTCTGGGGTATGAATATGCCCGTCCCCTTTGAAAAAGACGTTTCGTTTTTAGAGACGGGGTGGTTCTGGCTGGTCGTCGTGGGAACAGCCCTGCTCACCGCGGCTATTGCAATGCTTATAGTAAAGGGCAATCCTTTCAGAAAAGGCATACGCCGCAAAAAGAAAAAGAGACACGATAAAAAGGAAAAGTAAATGCCTATTTTGCAATACCGTTGCACAGGCTGTGCAAAAAATTTTGAAGAACTGGTAAAAAAACACGACGAACCCGTTTTTTGTCCCGTCTGCGGCAAACCCGCGCAAAGACTGTGGAACGGCGAAGTATTTTCAGCCACGGGCAAGCCGTCCAAAAAATGCAGCGGCAACTGCAAAAATTGTTCGGGCTGCTGAAAACCAAATAGAATGTTAAAAGCCGACGCGGCATAGCCGCGTCGGCTTTATTTAGTTAATCAATCGAGGGGGTCGTAGAAGCCGTCGATATCGAAGTTCTCGTCTCGGCGGATTGTACCGT
>CAOMHR010000171.1 GCA_948482865.1 Christensenellaceae bacterium | reverse complement strand
CCCACGCTGCTCAAAATCAAACCTAACACCGGCAAAATGAAAGCAAATATAAATCCAAAAATCGCTAAAATGTTGGTCTTTTGGGGTTCGGCTGTTTTCTCAGACCGTTTGGTTTCCGCTACCGCCTTTTTAGCTTGTTTATTCTGTTTCGGTTTCTCAGTTTCTGTCTCTTGAATGCAGTTATGTGTTTCCGCAACATAGCTACCGTCTACTTCCGACTGTTCAAGAATTACCACCGGTTCATCTTTAACAACAGTTTCTATTTCCGGCTTTTCTTCTTCCTTAGGTTTTGCCCAAACTTTTGGTTCTTCTTGATATAGTGATTGCGGATAGATGACCCCCACTACCTGAAACGGCGCAAACGGATTTTGCATTGGTATTGCCATAGCCGATGCAGGATATTGCGGCAACAGCATTCCGCCGAAACCGTTATTATACTGTCCGAACATTGACGGATTCATCTGCGGTAGCATTTGAGGCAGTTGAAAATTGCGGTAATACTCTTCATACGGATTGACGTATCCGTTCTGTCTGAATTCGTCATATACAGGATAATCAACCAATTCGCGCGCAGGATTAACTACGGCAACGCCGCAACACGGACAAACCGACGCATTATCGGCAATTAAACTTTTACAGTACCAGCAAATCATATTGTCCTCTCTTGCAATCATTATAATCCCAAACGCAATTCAAGTCAAATTTTTAAACGCTATATCATTATTTCCTTTACTGTCAGCTTTTTTATCCATAATGAAAATAAGTACACCGTCAATTCATACGCAACGGTAAAAACAGCGAAAGTTATAATCATTGCTATATAATCGAACTTATACACCGCCAAATCGCTTACGTCTTTAAAAACTATTTCAACCATTATTTTCAATAATCCGTACTGGTATAATGTGCCGATAATAAAACCTATTAAAGCCATAGGACGGTATACATTCAAGAGTGAACTTCTGCATTCCTTATCCGAATAGCCGAAAATACGCATCATTGCGATTGTTTTTACGTTCCCGTTAATCACTGCGGAAACCGACAAAAACAGTGTAGTAAATGCAAGTATAAAGCCGATAAGCATAACCATAACTACCATCATTGTTCCGGAATAATCTCTTAACCCTACTGACATCTGCACCATTGCCGAAAAGCAGAATGCAGAAAAAACGATAAAAAACACAAGAGCTTTTTTATTTTTTAAGTTACTGATTTTAAGCTCTCTTAAAAAAGACCTTTCCGTATTTTTATTTTCTCTTCTACTCTTCTTTGCTTTTACCGTGTAGTAAGAAGTTTCCCTTATCATTGACAACGCGGGTTGGCGCAATTTTATTAAAGCGTACAAAATTGCAAACGCACTAAATATTAAACTCGGCAAAATGACCAGATAAATAAAAACAGGAAAATGAAATCTTAACGTTACCGACGGTATCAGTCCGTCCGCATTCTGTACCGAATAAAATACTGGCATAATAGCGAAAGCAAGACCGTAACCCGCAACCGCGCCAACCAATACGCTTAACCCGAACACCCAAAAATGCTTTGCAATTTTTATGTCTGAATATCCCAACGCTTTAAGTATTCCCAAGTGTATCCTATGAGTATCTATGTAATGTTTAATATAAAAAATAAGCATCACAACAGAAGTCGCAGCAAGACACCCGCCGCTGGCGGCACATACCACTTTTGAAGTTGAAAGCTGGGCATTATAAAAAATCATCTCTTCGTTGGTCGTAATTAACTGTTTTATTTTAATTAAGTCCGATTGATAATTCAAAAACATTGTACACACGAAAACTGCGCAAAAAACAATGATTATAATACCTATAAACTTAATTCCGTCTTTAAAACTGATAACCATAATTCACCATTCTATATCATAAGCGGATTTTACATTTTCGTTAGTGTAAACCTTTTCAATCAGGCCGCTGTTCATTTTAAAAACCGTATTTGCGGTTTGGGCAATATTTTGGTTATGCGTTACCATAACCATAGTAAAACCCAATTGCTTTTGCAGTTTTAAAATGTAATCCAAAATATTACGCCCTGTTTTCTCGTCAAGCGCACCGGTAGGTTCGTCCAAAAACAGTACTTCCGGCCTTTTTGCAAGCGCCCTTGCAATAGCCACTCTCTGCTGCTCGCCGCCCGAAAGCACTGACGGATATTTGTTTCTTTTTTCGCCAAGACCGACCGCTTCAATTATTTCAACATAATTTTTATTGCCTGCCAAATCCGCGCCCATTTTTACGTTTTTATCAACGGTCAAATTAGGCAGCAGATAATATTGCTGAAATATGAAGCCGACTTTTGTTTTTCTGAACTCAGTCAACTGTTTTTCGTTATAACACGATATATCAGTTCCGTCGTAACAAACCTGCCCTTCACTGGGACTTTCAAGGCCTGATATAACATTAAGCAGCGTCGACTTACCCGAACCCGAAGCCCCTAATATAACCGAAAAACTTCCGTCTTCAACCGTAAGACTAACGCCTTTTAAAACTTCATTAAGGTTTCCACCTTTACCGTAAATTTTCTTAATATTTTTAACTTCAATCATTTTCTTCTTCCTTTTTAATTTTGGTTATCAGACTTGTAAATACATCAGTCATCATTGCGCTTATTTCGTCAGCCGAAAACCGACAAGTTTTTGTTGCGCACAAAGTGGCAATCCCATGAACGTATATCCATAAATGACGGTACAATCTCTCTGCATTTCCACCGTCAATTGAATAACCGCTTCGAATCGACTCCAGAATATCTTCGTAATGCTCTTCGATTACGGGCAACACGTTTGAAAGACTTAAAACAGTCTTTTGCTCGGACATAAAAAGCAATTGGAACAATTTAGGTTCATTTATCGCAAAAAGAATATATTGCGTTCCCACACCCTTGAATGCAAGAGCAGAGTTCAATCCCTTTTTAACGTACTCGGCATATACAGAATTGGCTTTTGCAATTAATTCTGTCTGAACTTCTTCCATACTTCGGAATACAGTAAATATCGGTCTTGGCGAACTTCCCAGCTCTTTACCCAACGACCTTGCTGTAAGGGCGGTTATTCCCTGCTCTTTCACAATTTTTAAAGCGGCGTCAATAATTTCATTCTTTTCAAATTTTGCTTTCGGCGGCATACACTCTCTCCATATTTAAAACTGATGTTTTATAACATATGTTTTATTATAATTTCTTATACTATATTTGTCAAGTAATAACACAAAAAAAAGCCAACAGAGCAAAGCTCCGCTGGCTTTATTTGGTTAATCAATCGAGGGGGTCGTAGAAGCCGTCGATATCGAAGTTCTCGTCGCGGCG
>CAOMHR010000170.1 GCA_948482865.1 Christensenellaceae bacterium | reverse complement strand
CGGAACGCGAGCTTGCAAAGGCGAAGCAGGAAGCGGAACTTGAAAAGATACGCGCGCAGGCAGGTATGGCAAATATGGCAAACGCGGGAATGGCGGCTACGGCAATGCAACAGTCAATGCCTGCCCCTGCGCCCGTGCAACAGCAAATGCCTGTTCCTGTACAACAGTCTGCATCTGTCGGTACGGATTATTCCGTTCTTGCCGAGATAAAGGCTGAGCTTGCTGAAATCAAAGCCCGCCAGAATATGGGCGCGCAAACAGGCGTACAGTTTTCAAACGACCCTGTGGCTGCGGCTGAGCTTATCAGGCTTAAAGCCGAAAACGAAGCGCATATGAGAGCGGAACTTGAACGCGCACGGTCCGAAGCGGAGCGCGCGAGAATGGAAACCGAACTTGCGAGAGTGCGGGCTGACAGCCGTTATGCTTACCCTGCCCAGCAGTTTGAACCTGCGGGAACAATGCGCGGCGGAGACATGGAAAAGATAGGCGCGCTGGCGGTGGCTATCTGGCAGAGTATGAACAAGGCGGCAGAACCCGCGGCGTTGAAGCCTGCGGCGGAAACCCCGCAAATTGCGGAAGAGAGCGCAAGCTCGTCCGCTATGTACCCGCCCGACGCGGTGATAACCACTACGACCACGGTAGACACAACGCAAAAGCCTTTGCGCAGGGAACGCGAAAACAGCGAAGTGTCCGGATTTTCCGATCTTGACGGATTCTACGACGCCTATATAGAAAAATAATTGTGACGGTAAATTACAGCCGCCCGCGGAATTTCCGCGGGCGGCTTTATGTGTTTTTAAGGTACGCGCGGTATACGCATTTGCATATAATGTATTACTGCAAAAGGGATAAATTATGACTTTAAGCGTGTGTCTTATCGTAAAAGACGAAGAACAGGTTTTAGAGCGGTGCCTTATGTGCGCCGCCCTGTTTGCCGACGAAATAGTAGTCGTTGATACCGGTTCTTCCGACAATACTGTTGAAATAGCTAAAAAATTTACCGATAAGGTTTATTTTTTTAAATGGAGCGACGATTTTTCCGCCGCCCGCAATTTTGCTTTTGACAAAGCCGAATGCGACCTTCTTATGTGGGTTGACGCGGACGACGTTATAACGGACGAAAACTGCGCTAAAATCGCGCGGCTTAAAAACAACTTCGATAATTACGATATGGCGATTTTGCCGTATGCGGCGGCGTTTGATAACGGCGAACCGACTTTTGTTTACGACAGAGAGCGTATATTCAGGCGCAGCGGGAATTACAGGTTCGCGGGCGCCGTTCACGAAGCGGTTACGCCAAGCGGAAGAATACTGCATGCCGACGCGGTAATTTACCATAAAAAGTTAAAGGACGGAGAGCCGCTCAGAAATCTGCGTATATTGCAAAAACAAATAGCCGCGGGGAAGCCGCTTGACGACAGACAAAAATTTTACTACGGCAGAGAGCTTTTGTTCAATAAAATGTACAGGGAAGCTATCGCCGTGCTGGAAGATTTTTTAAACGGCGGCGGTTGGGTCGTAAATAAAATCGAAGCGTGTCTTAACTTGTATACGGCGTATTCGAATATCGGTGACGACAAAAGCGCAGTCAATGCGCTTTTACGCAGTTTTACTTTCGCTCCGCCGCAAAGTCAGGCTTGCTGCATTCTCGGCGGCAGGTTTTTCGATAACGGCGATTTGCAGTCCGCAATCTACTGGTACAATCAGGCATTGACCGCGCCCAACGACGCGGGCGCTTTTATAAACAGCGATTACAGCGGATTTATTCCTAATATGCAGTTATGCGTAATTTATGACAGGCTGGGCGATATCGGGCGCGCAAACGGTTACAATGACGCCGCAGGGAAGATTAAACCGCATAACAAAAGTTATCTTTACAACAAAAAATATTTCAAAAACAAACTCGGTTTAAGAGGTAAAATAGATGATTAAAAACTTAATAATGATAGCCTATGGGTGCCATAACGACGGTTGCGGCTGCGGCTGTAATTCAAACGTCAGAACGGTATACGTCAATACTTTAACGGGTATAACGGGACCTACTGGTCCTACTGGCGCGACGGGTCCCAGGGGAGTGCCAGGTCCTGCAGGTCCTACGGGAGCAACAGGTGTTGCCGGTGCAACCGGCGCGACGGGTCCTACCGGCCCCACGGGCGAAACGGGTGCAACCGGTTTTCGCGGACCCCGTGGCGCAACCGGTGAAGACGGTCCCACCGGAGCAACAGGTCCGACTGGACCTACTGGAGCAACCGGCGTAACCGGTCCCACAGGTGAAAACGGCGAAGACGGAGCAACAGGTGCAACAGGACCAACTGGTCCTACGGGAGCAACCGGCGTAACGGGACCTACTGGAGCAACCGGCGTAACCGGACCTACCGGAGCAACCGGCGTAACCGGTCCCACAGGTGAAAACGGTGAAGACGGAGCAACAGGTCCGACCGGAGCTACAGGACCCACCGGTCCCACAGGGGCTACTGGAGCAACCGGCGTAACGGGACCCACTGGCGAGAACGGCGAAGACGGAGCAACAGGTCCCACTGGACCAACTGGTCCTACGGGAGCAACTGGCGTAACCGGACCCACCGGACCGACTGGTGCTACCGGTCCCACAGGTCCTATCGGACTTACCGGTGCAACGGGCGCGGCGGGCGCAACCGGACCTACCGGAGCAACAGGCGTTACGGGTGTAACGGGTGCAACAGGCGTCGCAAATTTGAACGCTTACGGCGGACTTTATAACGCCACTCCGCAGACGTTGAATCTGACGGTAGGCGGAACAACCCAGTTGCCTATTGCAGCTACAATGCCGTTGAAAAACGTGACGTATACTCCTGCAAACAGCATTACCGTTACCAATGCTGGCGTTTACGAAATTAATTATTACACTAACGTTTCGGCTGCGCTCGGCACAACGGTTACTTTGGCGGTACGCAGAAACGGAACGGCAATTCCGCAGGCTACAATTTCACGCGTGCTTGCGGTTGGCGTTGGTTCGCTGTATAACGGAAGTTTCATAATTTCGTTGAATGCGGGCGACGTGATAGATATGGCAATTTCTGCGTTGCTTGCGGTCGGCGTGACGCTGGGCGGCGGCGTAAACACTACCTTGACTGTAAAACAGCTTGACGTATAACTTAATATTTTTAGGTATACCTGAAACTCGGTAATAAATTAAGTAGGGCGGCGATTTTTAATCGCCGCCCGAATTTTTATTTTCTTACTATGCCCCAAACGTCAAGTTTGCCGTCCTTTGCCGAGTAGTTAATCGCACCCGTGCGGTAGATGTCGTATTCAAGCGCGGCTCCGTTAAAGCAAGCCGAACTTGCGTAAAAACATTCCCCTGCGCCGCCTGAAGCTATCAGCAAATCGCACCGCTCAAACGGAACTTCCGCTGCGCAAACG
>CAOMHR010000169.1 GCA_948482865.1 Christensenellaceae bacterium | reverse complement strand
ATTATACCACACCACGGGCAATTTTTAATCATTTTGTGCCATAAAAGTTTTTACAATTATAAATTTATATGGTATAATGAACGGGATTTAAGGAGTTCTTATGAAAAAATTCCCCAAAATGACTACATTGATAGCGGCTGCGCTGGCAACCGTAACCCTTGCCGGCTGTACCGGCGGCTGTTCGAGTTGCGGCGGCGCGAAAGTCACGAACAACGCGCTGACTAACTCAAACTGGTACACCCAGACGGGCTATAAGGGAATACAGCCCTATTTTATAGAAGGCAACGAACACTTTGCAAAAGAAACCGTAATTTACGACGTAACAAGCGAAACAAAGAACAACGGTTTTTATAAAGCGGAGTACGATAACGGCGCATTTAAGACCGAATTCTACGCGCGCGAATACGACTGGAACAGCGAAAGCGTTCCCGAAAAATACCGCGAAGAGAAAAAGGATATAGTTTACAGCTATGAAACCGAATACACGATTTCGGTAAAATATATCAAGGGCGAAAGCGAAACCCAGTGGTTTGAAGACAGCATAAAAACAGTCAGCCTGTTCCGCGCGGCGTACTACGGATTGCAACCCGTTTACAGCAAGCAGGAAATGAAAATTACTTCCCCCGCCATGCACAACCCCGCCACTCTCGAAGCGGCGTACAAGCGGTACGAAGTGACTTACGAAAACCATTACAATTACGCATGTTCTGAAGTGACTTCCGTCAAAACCGAAAACGGCGCAACCGAAACAAAACTTTACGGAAAGCTGGACAAGACTTCCAACACGCTGTTTGACAACTCGTCCTTGTACGCGGCGATACGCAGTATGAAACTTGCGGACAACCTTGCGCAGACGGTCAACCTGTTCAACGCGCAGTCGGGCGGAATTTCCACTATTAAACTTGCGGGCAACGGCACGGCTATAC
Source organism: Christensenellaceae bacterium (assembly GCA_948482865.1). GTDB lineage: Bacteria > Bacillota > Clostridia > Christensenellales > Borkfalkiaceae > Coproplasma. The sequence goes on along the minus strand of CAOMHR010000169.1, from coordinate 2,505 downwards.
AAAAGGAAGAACTTGCGAAAATTTCCGCCGCGCTTGCCGACAAACAGCTTTACACGCCCGTGACCAAGGACGAAGAAGGCAACGATATAGAAGACAAGGGAATACAGACCGTGGCTATTTCCATATCCTATGACGGCGGAGAAATGTCCGGCGCGCCCCAGACGGTATGGTACGCAGCCTTGAAAGACGCGGATAACAACACCGCGCGCTGCACAATGCTTAAACTTTCAATCCCCCTGCCCTTCGGTCTCGGAACGTTGAATTACTCGTTGAAAGAAGTTGAAAGCACAATCTGGAACGGCAAATAAACGTACCGTTTAATCTTGTATCTTTATAGCATTACCGCTTGATTTACTGGACGCACATCAAGCTGAACGCACCGTTTAATCCCGTATCTTTATAGCTTTACCGCTTGATTGACAGGACGCACATCAAGCTGAACGTTCCGTTTAATCCCGTATCTTTATTGCTTTACCGCCTGATTGACGGGACACACATCAAAAAATTTATAATTAACAAATACAACTTAAACGCCCCGCGGCTTTGCCGCGGGGCGTTTTTTAAATTAATTTAACGTCTTATCTCAAACTCCTGATTCATAAGTTTGCGGATGGACTCTTCGTCGTCAGTAATGTTAAAGTCGCCGTGCATAGTGTGCTTTATTACGGAAGTTGCTACCGCAAAATTCACTATGTCGTCGGGCTTCATCTGCCGCATAATCGCGTAAATCGCGCCGCTGGCAAACGCGTCGCCGCCGCCAACCCTGTCAAGGATATTAAAGCGGAAAGTTTTGCTTTCGTATGTTTCACCGTCGTACCAAAGGAACGCTTTAAGCGAATTTTCGCTGCCGGAATGGACGTATCTCACGTGCCTGCCTATCGCTTTGAAATTGTAACGCTTGTGCAGTTCGCGGAAAATTCTGTCCTGCTCTTTATAGGTAGGGTTCATTGACATACCGTCTTTCAGATCTTTGCCGTTCTCATCGGGAAGATTGATAGGCTCTATGCCGAAAAGCACGTCTACGTAAGGCAGATATTGGGTGATACAGTCGCGCGCGGTCTGCCATTCCCAAAGCGCGCTCCTGAAATTGCAGTCAAAACTGACCGTAATGTCCAGTTCCTTCGCCGCCTTTAACGCAAGCATAATAAGTTTGCGGCAGTTTTCCGAAAGCGCGGGAGTTATTCCGCTCAGATGCAGCCAGTTGAAACTTTTTAAAATTTCTTTAAAGTCGAGCCGAGTGAAGTCGAAAGTCGCAAAGGACGAATCCTTTCTGTCGTAAGTTACTTTTGAAGAACGCACTCCGAAGCCTTCTTCCAGAAAGTAAATACCCATTCTGCCTTCCTGCGAATATATGCAGGGCGAACAGTGCACGTCGTTACTGCGAAGATACCTTATCGCCGCCTTGCCTATCGAACTGTCCGGCACGACCGTGAAATAAGCCGAGCTTATGCCCAGATTCGCAAGCGACGCGGCAACGTTTGCTTCCGCTCCGCCGTACGAAATTTTGAAGTCGCCCGCGGTGCGGATTTTTTCGTAATTAGGGGGCGAAAGTCTCAACAAAAGTTCGCCCATGGTGATAAATTTAATTTCACCCGTACCTTTACCCATACTCAAATTCCCCCGTTACGGTTTTTATGTAGAGCTGTATTTTACGCCGTCGTTATCGATAGGCGTATCGTTGTAAATACCCTGATAAATAAGCGGAGTTTTGTTCCAATCTTCGTCCGCTACGCCGACGCCCATTGATACGTCCCACCATTCCTTTCTCGTACCGCCGAAACGCAAATCGTCCAAAGATTCGCATCCGCCGAAAGCATATTTTGCAATGCCCTTTACGGTTGAAGAAATATGTACGGTTTTAAGCGACTTGCAGCAGGAGAACGCCTGAACGCCCACCCTGTAACAGCCGTTGTTAAGCCAAACTTCTTTAAGATTGTTGCAGAACGCAAACGCCCTTTGACCTATGCTGGGTACGTTGTTTATTTTCACCGTTTCAAGATTGTTGCAGTTACTGAAACAGTCCGAACCTATCGTTGTCAGCGAGCCGCCGAGCGTAAGCTGGGTAATACCCGCGCAGTACGCGAACGCCATTGCGCCAAGAGTAACCACTTTGTCGGGTATCACTATCTTCAAAAGTCTGACGACGCCGTTAAACGCATTCTGACCTATCGTAGTAACCGAACCGTCGGAAGGTATCGCGCTCGCAGCGCAGCCTGCGACAACCGATTTGTTCTGTATGTCTATTATACAGTTGCCGTCGCTACGGTACGTCGTATTTTTGGCATGGATAGTGATATTGTTCATATTTTCGCAATATTCATTGCCGAATAGACTGCCCGTAGAAACGTCTATGCTGTTGACGTTTTTCGAAATGTAGACCGAAGTTATGTCCTGCCCCGTGAAAACGCCCGGCGTTATTTTTGTAACGGGTATAAGACCGTTTTCCGTTTCACCGGGATGATGCAGTCTTCGGAAACGCGGAATTCGACAACCTTGCGGTATGGC
>CAOMHR010000168.1 GCA_948482865.1 Christensenellaceae bacterium | reverse complement strand
ATCAAAAAAATTAAGATTATTAAAGAATTAAAAATTTCAGCCGCCGCAGTTTCTACTGCGGCGGCTGTACTAATAGTTAATTATTAAATTAAACCACTCCGTGCGCCATCATAGCGTTTGCAACCTTTATAAATCCTGCAATATTCGCACCAATAACGTAATTACCTTCATATCCGTATTCTTTTGCCGCACTTTCCATATTGCGATAAATATTTATCATAATATTTTTAAGTTTTGCATCAACTTCTTCAAACGTCCAGAACATTCTGCCGGACGACTGTGCCATTTCAAGCGCAGACGTCGCTACGCCGCCGGCATTTGCAGCTTTTGCGGGTAAAAATACAACTCCGCTCTTTTGAAAAATGTCAATAGCTTCAAGCGTTGAAGGCATATTTGCTCCTTCCGCTACATACTTAACGCCGTTTTTAACAAGTTTTTGCGCGCTTGCTGCATCAATTTCATTTTGTGTAGCACAAGGCAACGCAATATCACAGGGGATAGTCCAAATACCACTGCAACCTTCAAAATATTTCGCTGTCTTAACTTCATTTATATAATCTTTTATTCTTCCGCGCTTAACTTCTTTAATATTTTTTACGACTTCCAATTTTATTCCGTCGGGGTCATAAATGTAACCGTCGGAATCGTACATTGCAACAACTTTTGCGCCTAGACTTTGCGCCTTTTCACAAGCATAAATTGCGACGTTACCTGCACCCGATATAATCACGGTTTTGCCTTTAAAACTGTCACCGCGCACTTTCAACGCTTCTTCGGTGATATATACCAATCCGTAACCGGTAGCTTCCGTTCTGACAAGACTGCCGCCGTATGAAAGCCCCCTGCCCGTCAAAACTGCGACGTGCTCGTTGCGCAATCTCTTATATTGTCCGAATAAATATCCTATTTCCCTACCGCCAACACCTATGTCGCCCGCCGGAACATCAGTATCTGCCCCGATATGACGATAAAGTTCCGTCATAAAACTCTGACAGAAATTCATAATTTCCCTATCGGATTTGCCTTTGGGATTAAAGTCTGAACCGCCCTTACCGCCGCCGATAGGCAACCCCGTCAGACTATTTTTTAATATTTGTTCCAATCCCAAAAATTTTATTATTGAAAGATTTACAGACGGATGAAAACGCAACCCGCCTTTATAAGGACCTATTGCGCTATTAAATTGCACACGATAGCCCTTATTAACGCGGACTTTACCGCTATCGTCTACCCAAGGGACGCGGAACATAACAACTCTTTCAGGTTCTACAAATCTCTCCAACAAAGCCGCCTGCTCATACTCGGGATGTTTTTCTACTACGGGCGCAAGAGTCATCAAAATTTCAGTTGCCGCCTGATGAAATTCCGGTTCGTTCGGGTTATTATTTTTTAAATTTTCAAGCACCTGAGATACATAATTCATATATTTCTCCTTTTCTGTCTTTAAACAGAATTCTCAGTTATTATTAAAGTACACTTTGTCGGCAGTTTTGTAGAATACGTATTCCAATTCCTTTTTTGTGAAAACGTCGGAATTTATAATATAGTCGGTCAAATGCGCATAACTGTCTCTTGCAAGCGTACTCGGCATATCAGTTCCAAACATAAGCCTGTCAAATCCCACAATCGATTTAGCGGTTTTTAAATGTTCCACTGCCGTAGGATAAGGATAAGTTTCAGGCTTCTGATTTGCCGCAAGCGCAGCTATATCAAAATAGATATTATCATACATCAGCTTTGCGAGCTCCGTTTTCAATAATTCACCGTCACCTTGTTGGGGCGAAAGCAAATGACAAACAACAAAAATTACATCAGGAAATTTTTTAACCGCATTAGCAAGAGCTTCCACCTGCCAACACGAATTGCGCGGTCTTCCTATATCAAGCACAACTGTCAAGCCCTTTTTACTCGCGTGCGCAAAGCAGTCGTTCATTACCTTACCGTCAAGATAAAATTCACGGTTAGCCGTAAGACCGGAACCGGTTGACAGCTCAAATTTTACCGCCTTAAAATCCAACTCGTCAAAAAGACGTCTGCGTATTTCTTCAACTTTAATACAAAACGGGTCATATGTTGCCGCACCCGTAAAGCGTTCGGGGTATTTTTGTATTGCCGCATAAGTATATTCGTTATGAAACCCAAGCCAGTTGCCCTGTAACAGAACAGCTTTATCAACGCCGTTTTTATCCATTACCTTTATTAATGCTTCTGGCGATACTCCCATATCACCCAATTCGGGCGGAAACATCTGAAAAATTTCACCGGTCGAATATTGGGCTTTTCCTTCACCGACAGGGCGCAATTCACCGCGCGAAGTAAAACCTGAAATAAACTGCGCCACATGCGCATGCGCGTCAATGATTTTCATTTGCGTAACCCCCGCTTGTTAGTATAATTTATGGCGGTTTAAATGTCAATAAAAAAATTTTAAATCAACTAACTTATCACGGCAAAAAACACTTGCTTTTTTTCGATTAATTTTATATTATATTTCTGTTAAATAATTAATCAGACCGTTGCAGAGATGGCGGAGTGGTCGAACGCGCACGACTCGAAATCGTGTTACGGGCAACTGTACGGGGGTTCGAATCCCTCTCTCTGCGCCACCAAGACACACGTAAAAGGAGCATACAAAACTCCGTCACGTGTGTCTTTTTCTATGCAAAAACGCCCATTAAGGGCGTTTTTTACGTTAGTTATACTTTTTATGCAATATAGCGCTTGACTCGATGGAATTTGATTGCTATTTGCCTTACCAATTAAAATTTACATACCTTTTTTTATTTCATAAATAGTTGTGCCGATTAATAAAGCAATTAAAACAGCTTCAGCGCCAGACAACAACCCAATCTGAAGGGGGCGTTTAAGATATATTACACTTGGATCTTCTACCAAATATTGAATTTTATCTCCTACTTCAAGATAAACTTTTAATGCACTTTTCGTCGGCATTTGGTAATAAGCTGCAAATTCTTCACCATCTACCAAAAAGATTATCTCTTGTAGTCCATCATTATTAGCAGCATTAATTCTAATTATTTCTGCTGTTTCAATATCTTCAAAAATATCGCAAGAAAAAACAAGCACTAAAAAAAATGCTATAAATAATATTAGCAAACCGCACAACCAACAAAGATACCTAAAAGATAATTTTCTTTTACTTCCGTACTTTGCTTTCATAATTCTCCTTATGATTAAAAATCCTTTGTTTGTCCGGATATTGCAAACCCAATCAAATCTTTCTTATCGCTCAACTTATTGTTTTGACAATAAATGCTTATTCGAAATTAGCGATTGCTCTTTTTATTACTTGCGATTGCTCTATAACAAAACTTTATTCAAGATTTTTATTGTTTTATTGCGCAATTCAGAAATATCTGAAGTATTATGTATGACATAATACCCGCTCAGATCAGAATTTTCGTAATCAAATTGACTATTTATTCGCAATAAAAC
>CAOMHR010000167.1 GCA_948482865.1 Christensenellaceae bacterium | reverse complement strand
GGTCGTAATAGACGGAAACGATCCAAGCGTGGCAGACCAATGGATTACCGTAAACTTCGTAATCAGCGCAGGCAGTGAAAGCAAGAATTACCGCCTTGAACTTTGGAGCGGCGAACGCGAAAAAACTCAGACCGAAGGCAATAACGCAGGCGACGCGGTACTGTTCGATTACAGCTATTACAGCATTTCAGACAGCACGATAGTTGACAAATACGAAAACGATATTATCGAAGCATATCAGGAAATTCTTGAAAAGAATAACCTTTTGGAAAATATCGCAACATCTGAAGAAAACATCAACTACTACAAAAACCTTGTGGACGGATATATCAAGGACGGCAAAATTGCGGCAAACGCGCTTGAAGCTTATCCCATTCTGAAAGACTATACCGCCTACTACTACACTTTCAGCTTGTATGACTCGGCAAACTACGTTCCTTTCAACGCAGACATTGCCGAAGATAACCAGACCGGTTACGACTACACCGCAAGCAAGTATTCGGAGACGCTTGCCTACCTTAAAATAAAGGACGGCAACAACCGCATAATCTTCACCGATTATTCCACTATCGACCAGTCGTTCAAAATTGACACCGACGAAGACGATACTGACGACGGCAAAGAAGAAAGCGACGATACTTCAATCTGGCTGCTTGTTTCTTCAATACTGCTTGTTGTTGCACTCCTGTTCACCATTCTTTCAATTCTTATAAGAGATATGGTAAAGAAGTCCAAACGCAGCAAGACTATGGGTCAGAATAATTATAACCCGAACAAGCGCAACCGCTATTTCAGAAAATCAACTCCCGAAGCGGCAAACGAACCTGCCGACGAAGAAGTCACTGACGAAAGCCAGCCCGAAGTTGAAAACCCTGACAGCGCGGAATCCGCCGAACAAGTCGACGACGTTGAACCGCAACCCGAAGTAACGGACGACGTTCAGCCCGAAGACGAAAACGGCGAACAGGTTGAAAGCGATACGGAAAAACCCGATAACGAACAGTAAAATAAAAAACCTATGCGGATAACCGCATAGGTTTTTTTATATTCTTAAACCTTTTGGCAAATGATTTTTTGCAACCCCGCCCGTCGCCTTGCACCACCCCAATGGGAACGATTTAAAAGCCGCCACATACCACCCCTTTAAATTCGTAGCGCATTTGAAAGTTTGTCCGCGCAGGTATTTAAGAGCGGTTTGTTCATCAAGTTCAATAAAGCACGCTTCACCGCTTTTAAGGCACATAGCAAGCGAATGCGAAGGATTGAACCTGCCGTTTACAAATTCGCCGAGCCGAACGCCCGCCCGCAAAGTTTGAACAGGAGTTTCGGGCATTTCGCACGGTAACGAATACAGGCATTCGCCAACCGCGTGCAGATTATCGAATTTAATATCCAGCGCACCGCTTTCCCATTCCCTGTACAAAGAAACAAGTTTTTTGTCTTTTACTACTGGTAAAAGTTGCGGCAAGTCACGGCGAACCGTTCCGTCTTTTTCGAAAACGGCATAAAAATGCCCTTCACCACGCACTTCGTGCGGTAAAAATTTTTGCATTTCCAAAAGACGACAATCACTGTGTCCGGATAAAAATGCTTCCGCCTGAAGCTCGTCTTCTTCGGGTGAAAAGGTGCAGGTTGAATATACAAGCCTTCCGCCGCCTTTCAGCATTTTATAGGCGCTGTTTAAAATATCTCTTTGCCGCGCCGCGCAATTTTGCACGTTTTCAATACTCCATTCGGGAATAGCCGCGTCTTCCTTTTTAAACATACCTTCGCCCGAACAGGGCGCGTCAACAAGAATTTTATCAAAATACTGCTCAAAATGTTCGGCAAGAACATCCGGCTTTGCGCAGGTTACAACTGCGTTTTTTACACCCAGACGTTCCACGTTTGAAGAGAGTATTTTTGCGCGTGAAAAATTTATTTCGTTTAAATAAATAATCCCGCTGCCGTCAAGATACTGCGCAAGCTGAGTTCCTTTCCCGCCGGGAGCCGAACACAAATCGAGTACGCGCTCACCGCGTTCGACTACCAGTTTGGGCGCCGCTACGGTTGCGGAAGGTTCCTGCACGTAATAAAGCCCCGCCGCGTGCTGCACGGTTTTTCCGGGGCTTGCACTGTCAACGTAAAACGCCGAACTTTCCCAAGGTACGGGTTCAAGCCCGAACGGCGAAATTTTTTTTAAACCGTCTACCGAAATTTTGAGAGTATTTACGCGTATACCTTTTTCAGGCGGCAGGGCATAACTTTTTAAAAAACCGTCGAAGTCGGACACCTGCCCTTTCATTCTGAGTAAAAATTCTTCGGGCAGGTCAGCCATTCAAAAGCTCCTTTAATCCTTCTACGTCAAGTACTGTCATTCCGTTCTGCTTTTGGGCGTTCTGCAACCGCGAAGAGCCGTCGCCGTTAAAAGACACGTAAAAATTGCTTTTTGTTACGTGAAACGAATAGTTTCCGCCACTTTTAAAAATCAAATCCGCCAAACTTTCGGCAAGATGTAAATCGTCTTCGATTTCGCGAGCAAACGTAAAAGTTTTACCTGCAAACTTTCCATTGGCGCAGGGGCGTTTTCTTGATACGTAATTTGCAAACTTTGTACGCGTTTTTGCGCGCTGTCGCTTTAATTCATTTATTTTAGCGTGATGCGCCTTAAACCCGTGCGAATTGGGAGAATGAATCTGATAATTTTTTATTCTGCCTTCGCTTATGCGCAGTTGGTTTATCAGTTCTCTGTAAGTGCAACCCCTTGCCTTGCACATAGCTTCGACTATGCGCATAGTCGCGTACGCGTCGTCTGCGGCGCGGTGCGGAACAAATTCAACGCCTAAATCCTTTGCGATATGTTCCAACCCGAACTGGTGCGAATAGTCCGAGATATAGGTCATATAAATAAGCTGACTGTCGGAAAAAGAAAAATCAAACGACGGCAAGCGGAACCTTTTAGTTTCAAGGTTCAGATATTTCACGTCGTTCATTGTGGCGTGACCCAAAACAATATTTTCTTTATTTTCCAAAAGTTCTTTGATATAGGGGTAAACTTTCGGAAAAACGGGATATTTTTTAAATTCTTCGTAGGAATACGGTAAAACTATGCCTTTATCGCCCTTTCGGTCCGTCAAATGAAACTCGCCGCGGGGGTTGATTAAAATATCCTCTTTTTTAAGGATATTAAAGTTTTCGTCACAGACAACGTACCCGAAAACGCATATTTTGGCAACCGTCTTTCTTACGCTTGCGCACTCTATATCAAAAAATACAAGGCTCATAATTCTCTCGGATACATTATATCATTTTACGACGGAAATATCAACCTATCGACAAACGCCCTTGACAAATATATGCGTTTATAATATAATTTTTATATGAAAAAATTGCTGACAATTGTCGTATGCGGTCAGTCTGACGGCGAACGCAGCGATACTATTTACGACGGCGCTGAACTGATTTACGCCGACGGAAACCTGACGAACGCCGTAAAACA
>CAOMHR010000166.1 GCA_948482865.1 Christensenellaceae bacterium | reverse complement strand
AAGAGTCCTTATGATATTATTACCTTGTTGAATTCGGAAACTATTCTTAAAGCGGGCGATACCGTGCTCGTAGAACCCGGAGTTTACAAACTGGCGACGCTTAATACTTCCGAAAAAATTATGATTAAAGTCAGCGGGGAATATAATAACTATATTTCCATTATGAACGCCGATCCTACGAAAGAATGCGTGCTCGATTTCAGTGCGCAAAATTTTGCAAGCACAAACCGCGGCGTTGAGTTTTACGGCAACTACATTTATTGGCACGATATTGACGTATGCGGCGCAGGCGATAACGGATTGTATATCGGCGGCAGTTACAATACCGTTGAAGATTGCGAATTTTACAACAACAGGGACACCGGCTTACAGCTCGGCAGGTCGTATTCGGAATATACTTCAATTGACCAGTGGCCCAGCTATAACCTGATTAAAAACTGTACTTCGCATAACAACTACGATAACGAAACTTACGGCGAAAATGCCGACGGTTTCGCAGCTAAACTTACGGTAGGTTACGGTAACGTATTTGACGGCTGTATCGCATACCGCAACTCCGACGACGGTTGGGATTTGTATGCAAAAACCGAATCGGGCGATATCGGTACGGTTATAATGTATAACTGCGTTGCCTATGAAAACGGCTATCTTGAATACACGCAGGCTGAAAACAATGCAAGATTCCCCGAGTGGAGAGACATTTTTAACGAAGCGAATACCAATTCCTATTTAACCCGTGACGGAGACGGCAACGGCTTCAAACTTGGCGGTTCTGTAATGGAAGGCGACGTTTTAATGTACAACTGCCTTTCATTTAATAACAGAATGCACGGTATTACCGATAACTCTAATCCGGGCGTAATTGCCGTAAATTATTGTACAAGTTACAACAACAGCGCGGCTATCGATAACAATCCCGCAAGCGAAAGATTCGGATACATTATAGATACCGCCAACAGTGATACGCACTCAAATATAGACCTTGCGCGTCAGAACTGGAGTTATAATAACATCAGTCACGTTCTTTCGGTTAAGGACTCTCTTGCTAAATCTCTTGACAACGACGCTTACCGCGGGTCTGTTGTTGACAGTATGTTTGTCGGCACAGAAGATAAAAACGACGTAAGCAACAAGGTGGAAGGCTCTACAGACGCGTCTACTAAGGGTGACGGAGACAAGGGCGAATCAAGCGATAAACTTGAATCGTTAAACGTTTTCTCAACCATTCCTTTTACAAAAGATAACGGCGTTTATACTTTCAATATTACAGGAACGAGAGATTTATATGCTGACCGTGCAGTCGGCGGAAATCTCAATCCAAACAGAGCCCATATCATTTTCCGTAATAAAGACGGTTCTGTAAATATGGGTAATATGCTTGCCATAAAGGATTATTCTATACTGCTTGGCGAAGAGAACAAAATAGGTTCCGAGCTTAACCTTGGCTCTTATGACGAATATACTCATTTCTTTGCCCGCGATATAGTTGACCAACAGGCTCCAAGCAAAGAAGCGGCAACGGTTGCAAGGGCAAAAGAAACTCTTACGCTCAGCTGCGATCCGGGCGCTTTATATCAGGATTTCGATCTTCCCACAAAAATGAACGACGTTACCGTTTCATGGGTATCTTCCGACCAGTCAATATTAAAAGTTGACAGCAACAACGTAGACGTTGACCAGTTCTCTGGCGCTTCATATATAAGAGCGATAGTTTACCGTCCATTGGACGTAGATAAAGAAGTAACGCTTACAGCAACAATTACTTGCGGAGACGTAAGCGATACCAAGACGTTCACGCTTACCGTTAAACAGGGAACACCTAAAATCGGTAAAATTATAGCTACCACGCCTGACGGCACTACAATGACCGACGGCGGCGTTATCATAGTAGATAAGGGTTCCGATTTCAGATTACCTGAAATTATCGTTGAAAACGGTATCGACTATAACGGTAAACTGTTATCGACCGATCTTTACAAACTGACTACAAATGTAACATGGAAACCTAATTCGTCAAGTTCCGTTAATATGCCTATGGATTTCAACATAAACCAAGCGGGCGTTTATACGGTTACCGAAACGATAACTCTTAATGCGGATACAACGCAGAAAAAATCCATGTCGTTTAAAATTTATGTTGCAAGCACTTCCGCTAATGTAGACTTTAACGGCAACGCAAATGTAGTTGTAAACCTTAACGGTTATACTATTTCCGGAAATATGACAAATGCAACGGGCAAACTGTTTGCAATGTCTTCTGCGCAGAAACTGGACGGAATAACGGTGAATGACCTTATTGCGCCTGATTCGCAATATGCAGATAAAGTAAAATCATACGATTTCAGGGGGGAAAGCGTCAGCTTTGACTTTGAAAACGATAACGAAGCAGGATACTATATCTATTATGTAGTTACCAATATGGACGGTACGGCTTCCGTTGAAAACGTTTACGAGCAGGAAATAAGCGTAATAAATATTTCTAACAAGCAGGAATTTATGATAATTGCGGGCGGTGGTGTCGTTAAAGGCGAAACTCCTACGTCGACGATATATCTGCTTAGTAATAATCTTGATTTCAGCGGCGCTAAATGGACTGTCGGCAACACGGCGTTCAGGGGTCTGCTTAACGGAATGGGACACACTGTTTCCAATATAAATATTGAAACCGTAGGTGCGCAAAATACCGGTGTGTTCTACAAGGTTAACGGCGGCACGATTATGAACATCAAGTTCGATAAAATCAGCATTTCGTCGACCAATACAAAGACCGGTATTGTTTCGGAATGTGAAGGCGGATATTTCTACAATATTCAGATGACGGACATTGATATCAATTCTACTGCGGCACGCGCAGGCGCCTTGATAGGTCAGATTTCAATGGGCAACATTTATGTGGAACAGGTGTCTTTGACAAACAGCGATCAGCATTTAATTAAGGGTCTGTTCAGAGTTGGCGGTCTTATCGGATTTGCACAGCAGACAAAATCCGGTTATATTGATATAGAAATCAATAACTGTTTGGTAAACTCGAAAATTGAAGCAAATTACGAAGTCGGCGGTATTTTCGGAACTTATGAAGGCGGTACGGTTGGCATAAAGTATAATCTTGATATGTCCTACTGTGTGTTCACCGGTGTAATTACCGTTACCGGAAACAAGACATTTGCAGGCGGCATTCTTGGATACGAGAAAGATACGTATTCTGCAATGACTATTTCAAACTGCGTAAGCGTAGGTAAGATTTACTTCAATAATGCTCTCGTTGAAGCAGCTCAGAAAAACTGTTCCGGTATAGTCGGCAGCAGTGCGAACCTTGCCAACGGTTACTACGCAAGAGTTAATAACTGCTATGCTGTAATGGAAGAGTTTAATACAAACTTTGAAGTTACTGCGTGGAACAGATTCGCTGTTATACTTGCTAAAAACTATACTGAAAACGTCGGGCTTGATTTGAGCAGGTGGTCGCTTGTATACGGCGACAATACCAACAACGTTAAAGCGCCGTA
>CAOMHR010000165.1 GCA_948482865.1 Christensenellaceae bacterium | reverse complement strand
AAATATATCGAAGAAGGCAAAGACCTGCAAGGCAAAGGTTTTGACCCCAGAAAATTACTTGCACCCGGTTGCGAAGCGATTAAAAAAGTCGTAAAAGAAAAAATGGAAATCTTCGGCAGCATAGGAAAAGCATAAAAAATTTATAAATCCCGCCCACAGCGGGGTTTATTTTTTTGTTTCATACACATACTTAATTCGTATGAAAAGAAAATTATTTTTGATATCTGTAATTTTTGCGCTTATTCTATCCCTGCTCCCCGCCTGCGACGCACAAAAAGCAGGTTCTCTGAAAGTAATTACGCGCCCGTATATTGCGCAATACGAATGCACAAGTGCAACGTTCGGAAAAGAAAATTTACTTGATAAATTTGATTACATTGAAGTAAACCTTGTTAATAAAAATGAACTCGAAGTTATTTATAAACTTAAAATCGGAGACAGAAAGATTATTTCATCGCCTTACGAATTTAATCCGGAAACCCACGAATTGTCCGCGGACATAGGGATATTAGGATATAAATTCAAACAAACCGTTATTATTAAAAACGGCCGATTTACCGTAACAAAACCTATCGGCAAAAAACAACTTATTATGAATTTTCAAATCAAATAAAAAACACGCGCTTTTTTAGCGCATGTTTTTTTTCTTTTTATTCGGGTTTATAATTACCTGTAATTTCTTCCATTCCTTCACTGTCTACTTTAGCAAAAACTTCTTCGTGCTGGACTGGTTCTTCGTTAACATCCGTATGCCCTTCACGTCTGGATTGTTCATTCAGGAGTTCGGAAGATTCTTCGTCATACACAGCAAAATCATACTCCATTTTTTCAAGAGCTTCATCATTATAAATTTGAGATATACGGGCTTTTTCTCTTAGTTCTTTTTTATCCCTTAATACTCTCAAAATTATATAAGTTAATATTAAAATTAAAAAAATGCCGCCGCTAACAACTGCAACGATATACTGCGGTTCCATAAGATTATTTTACTACTCCTTAAATATTATGTCAAGATTAATTTTATTCAACCATAAATCAGTCTGCAAACTTTTATTCAGTTTGACAAAATGAATATCCGCTCTGCCATTTTATAAGGAATAGATTTCATAAAATAAGGCGATAAAAAGTATATTATTTTATGAAAAAAATTGTATTCAGCGGCGGCGGCAGCGCGGGACACGTTATCCCGAATATTGCTCTTATCGAACAACTTAAAAACGAGTTTGAAATAGCTTATATCGGAACAGCCGGGATAGAAGAAAAAATTTGTAAAGCAAACGGTGTTGAATTTTATAAATTCGACGCTGTTAAATTTGTACGCGGAAAAATTTTATGTAATCTTGCAATCCCATTTAAATTAATTAAAAGCATAAGACAGGCAGGCGAACTTATCGATCAAATTAAACCCGATCTTATATTCTGCAAAGGCGGATATGTCTGCATTCCCCCCGCCTTTGCTGCCCATAAGCGAAAAATTCCTGTGCTGACGCACGAATCCGATATCAGCGCAGGTCTTGCAAATAAAATTATCGCAGGCAAATGCAAGAAAGTGTTGACAACTTTCCCGACTACGGCAAAACAATTTAAAAACGGAATTTACACAGGCTCGCCAATGCGTACAGCTATATTCGACAGAGATAAAAAAATCGCGCGCGAATATTTGAATCTTGACAACCGTCCCTCTTTAATAGTTTTCGGCGGTGGCAGCGGCTCAAAAATTATAAACAAAAATATCCGCGAAGTAGCTTTCGAAATTTGTAAGCGCATCAATATTATCCATATTTGCGGTAAAGGCAATAAAATCGAGTCAAACATTAACGGGTACAAGCAAATTGAATTTGCAGACGATATGGGACTCATTTATGCCTGTGCCGACGGCGCTGTCGCAAGGTGCGGTTCAAATTCGGCAAACGAACTTATTGCGCTGAAAATACCCACTCTGTTCATTCCGCTGCAAAATTCTTCCAGCCGTGGCGACCAGGTAAAAAATGCCGAATACTTTTGTGAAAAAGGCATCTGCCGCGTATTGCCGGAAAAACAGCTTTCACCAAATTGTCTTAAAAGTGAAATTTATAAATTATTCAGCGATATCAAATTAAAAACCGCACTGGGCAAAAGTTGCATCGAGTGCGGAAACGAACGAATTATTAAAGAAATCAAAGCAGCCCTTCAATAAGTATTTTCAGACCTATACCTATTAAGACTACACCGCCGATAATTTCGGCAATACTGACTTTTTTCTTGAACAATTGTCCAACTTTTACTCCTATTATCAAACCTATCAAACTGATGATAAAAGTTATTATACCTATTGCTAAAACACTAATCCAAGCCCATAACTGTATAGGAGTTACATCGCCCAAAAGCGCATTTAAACTGAACCCTACGAAAAGCGCGTCAATACTGGTTGCAACACCTTGAACAAGGACTTCTACAAATGAAAATTTTTTGACGTGGATTTCTTCGTCTTTTTTCCTTATCTCTTTTATGCCGTCGAAAATCATTTTCCCGCCGATTATAAGAAGCAATGCAAAAGCAATCCAATGGTCTACTTTGTCAAAAACTTCGATTTGCTGGAAAGCCATTGCGATATAAAAGCCTATTATCGGCATTATCGCCTGAAACAGACCGAACGTCAAAGGAATCAACACGCCTTTACGCTTATTCAAATTCTGATAAACCATTCCGTCGCAGATAGACACGGCAAATGCGTCCATAGCCAATGAAACACCTGCGAGAAAAACCGATAACAATATTCCTGCAATCACCATAATATTATATCACAGCCTTTATATTAAGTAAATGAATTATTTCATTTTAATATGACTAATATAAAATTTTTTAATAAAACACCTTAAAACAGTTTGCATTTTAATTTATTTTAAGTATAATAAATTATGCTGTTATTAATGAGGTGTAGCGCAGTTTGGTAGCGCGTCTGGTTAGGGACCAGAAGGTCGTGGGTTCAAGTCCCGTCACCTCAACCACTTTAAGTCTAATTTGAACCGTTTTCAAGGCGTTTCGGGTTAGGCTTTTTCTTACTATTAATTTATCTTATAAACTGAATCATATTTAGGTTATAATTTCAAGCCGCCGCGGCTGTGCCGCGGCGGCTTTGTTCGTTTTGGTATTGTCAATCAATCAAGTGGGTCGTAGAAGCCGTCGATGTCGAAGTTCTCGTCGCGGCGGAGTGTTGCGTTGTTCTTGGTTGTATCCACCGTCGTTGTCGTGGTCACCACCGCGTCGGGCGGGTACTTCGCTGTTACCGTCGCGCTCTGTCCCGTCTGTTGCGGCAGCTCCGCCACTGCAGGCTGTACTACGGGCGGTACCGCATTGCTACTCCCTATCGTCTTCAACGCCGCCGCCACTATCGCGCCTAACGCGTCTATCGGGTTGCCCTGTTGATGTTGCGGATAGTTGCCTATCCCGCCGTTGAAGTGTTCGCGCATCGCCGCCAAGTCCACGCTGTGCCGCGAGTCGCGGTCTACCTGGCTCTCAGCCCTGAACGCCGCAAGCTCTATTCTCTGCTCCGCGTCGTATCTCGCGCGTT
>CAOMHR010000164.1 GCA_948482865.1 Christensenellaceae bacterium | reverse complement strand
GTTTTTATAGCTCTTTTTACTTTTCCAAAAAGGTGTACTTTTTTGGAATTTTTTTTATTTTTTTGCGATTTTTTTGGAAAATTTCCATAAAAAAGCGCGGAACTTCACGTTCCGCGCCGAAAAACAAGCAAAAATCCGCGTGATAATCACGCGGATTTATTTTATTGGTGTTAAAAATTTGAGCGGTATGATTACTTTTTCATCGACTCTATCTGTTTAGCGACTTCGTCCTGCAAATTTTCGCTCTTCTTTTCAATGCCTTCGCCCATTTCAAAACGCACAAACTTAACGATTTTGAACTTGTCGCCGATAACCTGCTTAACGTTCTGGCTGTCGTCCTTTACGAAAGGCTGGTCCAAAAGGCAATTTTCCTGATAGAATTTGCCAAGTTTGCCGGCAACTATTTTTTCAAGAATTTCCTTGGGCTTGTTTTTATTCTTTTCGTCGTTCTGCATCTGGACAAGCATAATTTCCTTTTCTTTATCCAGAACTTCTGCGGGAACGTCGCCGCTGGCAAGATAGCCGGGTTTTGAAGCCGCAATCTGCAAAGCTACGTCGTGCAAAGTTTCTTCCGCGCCGGCTTTAAATCCGGTAGCTTCAACCATAACGCCGACCTTGCCGCCCATATGAATATAGGTTTCGATTTTGCCTTCGGTCTGATAAATTTCAAATCTGCGGATTGAAATTTTTTCGCCGATAACTGCGGTTGCGTTTGTAATGTAATCTTTTACGGTCTCGTTGCCGATTTTGCAAGCGGAAAGCACTTCAACGTCGGCAGGCTTGTTTTCCGCTACTACTTTTGCAACGCTATCCACTATTTCATGGAATTTGTCGCCGCGCGAAACAAAGTCGCTTTCGCAGTTGATTTCAAGAAGAACGCCCGTGCCGCACGCTTCGCAAACGTATGCGCCGACAACGCCTTCGGCAGCAATCCTGCCTTCCTTTTTAACCGCTTTCGCAATGCCGCGCTCTCTCAACAGCTCGGCAGCCTTTTCCATATCTCCGTCAGCGTCGGTAAGCGCCTTTTTGCAGTCCAACATACCTGCGCCGCTCTTGTCGCGGAGAGTCATAACGTCTTTAGCTGTAAATGCCATATTTCAAATTCTCCTTACTCTGCTTTCTTGGTAGTTTTCTTTGCCGCAGTTTTTTTAGCGGGTTTTTCTTCCGCAGTTGCTTCTTCAGCCGCTTCTTCCTTCACTGCCTTTTTAGTGGTCTTCTTAGCGGGCTTTTCTTCCACGGGCGCTTCTTCAGCCGCTTCTTCTTTTACTGCTTTTTTAGTGGTCTTCTTGGCAGGCTTTTCTTCCGCGGGAACTTCTTCAACCGCTTCTTCCTTTACTGCCTTTTTAGTGGTCTTCTTAGCGGGTTTTTCTTCTGCGGGAACTTCTTCAACCGCTTGCTCTTTCACCGCTTTTTTAGCAACCTTTTTAACAGGTTCTTCCGCAGGGGGTTCAGCCGTTTCTGCTGCAACTACTTCTTCAATGGAAGTAGGTTCCGCTTCGTCGTCTTCCGTAACAACGTACGCTTCGCCCTGATTTGCTTCTATAACTGCGTTGGCTATTACCGAAGAGATAAGTTTTACCGCGCGGATTGCGTCGTCGTTACCGGGGATAACGCAGTCGATTAAATCGGGGTCGCAGTTGGTATCGGTGATTGCCACGATGGGAATGTTGAGTTTTCTTGCTTCTTTTACGGCGATATCTTCATTATGGGGGTCAACTATGAACATAACTCCGGGGAGCTTGTTCATATCCCTGATGCCGTTGAGATTGGTCTGGAGTTTGCCCATCTCTTCTTTGAGTTTGGCAACTTCCTTTTTGGGTAAAAGGTCAAATTCGCCCGAAAGTTCCATTTTTTCAAGTTTGACCATTCTGTCAATACGCGAACGGATAGTCTTGAAGTTGGTAAGCGTACCGCCCAGCCAACGCGAATTTACGTAATACATTCCGCAGCGTTCGGCTTCTTCTTTAACCGCGTCCTGCGCCTGCTTTTTGGTACCTACGAAAAGTACGGTCTTGCCGTCTTTAACCGCTTCGCAAACGTATTTGTAAGCGTCTTCGATAAGTCCTACGGTAATCTGCAAGTCGATAATGTGAATGTCGTTGCGCGCCGCATAAATGTACTTGCCCATTTTGGGGTTCCATTTTCTGGTCTGGTGCCCGAAGTGTACTCCCGCTTCAAGCAATTGTTTCATTGTTATAACTGCCATTTTATTTCCTCCGTTTACCTCCCCGTAAGCGCGGCTTTCAGGTTTTTAACCTTCCGGCGTTTATTAACGGCATTGAAAAAGATTTACCGTCACGGAACGCCCGCCTTTCGGGTGTGAAATTTATAGCCATAATATATTATCAAAAAATTTCAGCATTGTAAAGCGGTTTTACGTGCGGTATTGACATTTTTCAAAATTAAAAATTTAAAAGGGTTCCCCGAAATAGGGAACCCGTTTTAAATGCAATTCAGTTTTCTTCGTAGCCGTCTTCCGCGTCGGCTTCCTGCTGGTAGAAGTCGAAAATTTCCTGTAACAGGTCTTCGTCTTCAATTGGCTCTAAACTCTCTTCCTGCTCGTTCAGACGGAATATAACAACTTCGTCTTCGGCAATTTCTTCATTGGGTTCGGCGGCAAGCAACAGGGTATATTTAACGCCCTTGTACTCGGTCACGTCCAGAAGTTTGAAGTTTATAACTTTTCCGTCGTCGTCTACAAGCTCTATAAGCTCGTCGTCAAGGTCTTTTTCCATATCGTCCATAATTTTTCTCCTGAATTTATTTAGAAAGTCCGGCAAGATAGCCGTCGAGTATGTTTGCCGCGGCAAGCGCGTCAACGTAATTTTTGCGTTTTTCACGGCGCATTCCTTCCGATATAAGTACTTCGTGCGCCATTTTGGTGGTAAAACGTTCGTCTTCGCAGACTACGGGAATTGCGGTGGCGGTTTTCAGCGCGTCTATAAATCTTTGGGTCTTCGCCGTCTGCACCGCGTCCGAGCCGTCGAAATTTACAGGCAGACCGCAAACTATGACCGTTGCGCCCTTTTGCTTTGCGATAGCGGCGACCGCGGCGACGTCTTCGTTGAAGCCTTTTCTGAAATAGGTTTCAGAAGGTAACGCGTATGTATTGAACGGGTCTGAAATCGCAACCCCTATCCGTTTATCGCCGATATCGAACGCGACGTATCTTTCCATAAAACAAGTATAACACTTATTTTATATAATATCAAGCGCAAAAAGCAATATTGCCGCGCATACTGCGCGGCAATATTTTTAGTTGGACTGGGTTTCTCCCATTTCGCCCAACTTTTCGAGCTTACCGTCGATATATTTTTCCGCTTTCTGCATTAAATCTTCCTGATTTTTCTTGACAAGATTGCGGAGTTTACAGTTGTTGGCGACAATGATTGCGCCGCCCGCCATACCAACGATAGCGCCAAGAATAAACTTCTCCACTTTTATCTCCTTGTAAAAAGGGGTGTAAAGTTTCCCCTGTATACAGTATGGGTATTGCAGTTTTTAAATATGAATGTAAAAATTTGTATAATCCGCCTTATTTTTAAAATATATT
>CAOMHR010000163.1 GCA_948482865.1 Christensenellaceae bacterium | reverse complement strand
TGTTATACGCATAAACTTTTATCGGACAGATACGGCTCTTTTAACACAATCCGTAAAAAGGGCGGCATTTCGGGATTTCCTAAACGGGAAGAAAGCGTATACGATTGTTATAATACGGGGCATGCGGGTACGTCTGTTTCTGCCGCGCTCGGTATTGCCAAAGCCCGCGATATTAATAATCAAAATTTTAACGTGATTGCGGTTATAGGCGACGGTTCGTTCAATAACGGACTCGTATATGAAGCGTTCAACAGTCTGCGTTTATTAAATACGCGTATCCTTGTTATTTTGAACGACAACGGAATGTCAATTGCGCCAACTGTGGGAAGCATTCACGAATATCTTGAAGTTTTAAGCGCTTCAGACGAGCATAAAGCTAAAAAGGAAAAACACGCAAATATTTTTGAGCGTTTCGGTTTTGCTTATGACGGAGTTTATGACGGAAACGATTTGGCGGTAATGATTGAAAAACTTACTGCCGTTAAAGAAAAACTTAAAACGCAGTCGGTAATTTTACATATTCTTTCAAAAAAGGGCAAGGGATATTCTTTTTGTGAAGAAAATCCCGAAGCCACCCACGGTATTTCGATAAGCAGTAGCGACAGCATTTCAAAAGAATACTCTGAAGTGTTGGGTGAAAAACTTACAAAACTTGCTGAAAATGATAAAAGGATTGTTGCAGTTACGGCTGCAATGACAACAAGTTTAGGGCTTAGCGGGTTTTTTGAAAAATTTCCGGAACGTTCTATAGACGTAGGAATTTGCGAAGAGCATGCAACCATTCTTTGCGCGGCAATGGCGACTGAAAATTTAAAGCCGTATTATGCCGTTTATTCAACATTCTTACAGCGTTCGTTTGACGAAATTATAATTGATATATGCAGCCAGAATTTGCCGGTAACACTGTGTATTGACCGTGCGGGTATTTCGGGTTCGGACGGGGAAACACATCAAGGCGTCTTTGATTTGTCATTTTTAAATCCTATTCCGAATTTGACTATTGCGGTGCCTAAAGATTTAAAAGAGTTTTCCGATATGCTTGAATTCAGTACAAAATTTAATGCTCCGCTTGCAATACGTTATCCAAGAGAAGGTAAAAGAATTTTTAAAAGTTTTTCACCCATAGTTTACGGAAAATGGGAAGAGATGACTTTAATGACTGGGAAAGCGGTATTGATAGCCTGCGGTGAACAGCCTGTGACTTTGGCGATTTATGCCGCCCAAATGCTTGAATCGGAAGGGATAACCGTCAGAGTTATAAATGCACGCTTTGTCAAACCGCTTGATACCGAATTATTGAATAATATCAAGGAGCAATATATTGTAACCGTTGAAGACAATATGTTGATTGGCGGATTCGGTTCTTTGATAAACAACTTTTTTGCAGGTAAAGACAAAATTATAAAAAATTTCGCTTATAAAGATATTTTTATACCGCAGGGCGGAAGGTGCGAACTTATGGAAGATTTTGGGTTAAGTTGTAAGGCGATTGCGGACTATATTAAAAATGCGGTTAGATAAATTCCTTTCGGAAAAATACGGGTCAAGAGCGAAAGCCGTTGTTGCAATAAAAGGCGGACTGGTTTTGTTAAACGGTAAGACTTGCGCGCCGTCATATGAAGTAAAAGAAACCGATGAATTTGAATTTTTGCAGGCGGAAGAAGACTTTGTTTCGGCTGGCGGTTTCAAATTAAGTAAAGCTATAAAAGAATTTGCTTTCAATGTTAAAGATAAAATTTTTGCCGATATCGGGGCAAGTACGGGTGGATTTACCGATTGCCTTTTTCAGAACGGCGCAAAAAAAGTTTATTGTGTCGACGTAGGCGAGAGCCAGCTTGATAAAACTTTGCTTGATAAAAACATAGTTGTTATTGATAATTTCAATGCCAGAAATCTCACCCGCGACTTGTTTTGTGAAAAACTTGACGGTGTTGTCATAGACGTAAGTTTTATTTCACTTACATATATTTTAGAAGCGGTCGGCAGTCTTATTGAAAACGGGGCAAATGTAATTGCGCTCATAAAACCGCAGTTTGAATGCGAAAGCAGAAACGTAGGTAAAAACGGTATAGTCAAAGACGCAGAAACGCATAAAAGAATAATCGAAAAAATTTACAACTTCACCGTAAGCATAAATCTTGCATTGATAGGTGTTACTAACGCGCCCATAATAGCCGGCAAAAATAAAGAATATCTCATTTTGCTTGAAAAAGGCGGAAAACCAGTAGATTTTAAAAATTTGTTAAAGTTTGTAAAATTATAAAAATATGTGCATTTTGTTTGCATATTTGTATAAAAAGTTGTATTATATTGTATGTGAAGGCTGGAATATATTATAATAAAAATTATATGACCGAAAATAAGCCTTATTGCGAAAAAATCAGGCAATCGCTTGAACGGCATAATGTGTCTTGCAGTTATGTAAACAATTTTTGCGATTTGGACGGGTTGAATATTATTTTTGTGCTTGGCGGCGACGGAACTATTTTGAATATCGCTTCCGAATGTGCAAAACGCCATGTCAAGATAATAGGTATCAATTATGGTCATCTCGGTTTTTTGGCTGAGTTCGAAAGAGAGAAAGTTGGCGACGCCATAAATCTTATTTGCAGCGGCAAATATGAAACTGAAAAAAGAAGCCTTTTAGAAGTTAATTGTAACGGTACAAGCTATTTGGCATTGAATGATTTGGTCGTTCAGAGAAACACGGGCGGTAATAGTTTCAGCAACACTGTCAGATTGCAGGCGCGTATAAACGGCTCGGTTGTAGACAATTTTGCCGCGGACGGCATTATAGTAAGCACGCCTACGGGGTCGACGGCATATTCTCTTTCGGCAGGCGGTTCGGTTTTAACGCCAGATATTAACGCTTTCATTATGACGCCGGTTTGTGCGCATTCCCTGCATTCGCGACCGGTGGTGTTTAATGACAATTCTGTTCTCGAAATAGTAAAAGACGACGATGATACGCCGTTAAATATCGTGGTAGACGGAAAGGTAGTTGCCGTAATAGATAAAAATGCAGTTATAACGGTAAAAAAGTCACCGATTTGTATCGAGTTTATAACACGCAGCGACAGTGATTTTTTCAATAAATTATTTATAAAACTTAACATTTGGAGTAAGTAAATGCATAGAAACGCCAGACAACAGAAAATTCTTGAAATAATTAACGCCAAAGAAATAGATACGCAGGAAGAACTTTGCGCCGAACTTAATTTTGAAAATTTTAAAGTTACTCAGGCAACAGTATCTCGTGATATAAAAGAATTAAAGCTCTATAAAGTTTCGGGCAAAGAAAAAAAGTACAGATATGCCTGTCTTGAAAGTGATGACGAAACGGTTTCAAGCAAAATGAAGAATATTTTCCGTGAATGCGTTCAGACGATTAATTATGCGGGAAATATTATCGTTATTAAAACAATGCGCGGAAACGGTGCAACGGCGGGCACTTTTGTGGATTCGCTGCAAATGAAAGAAATTATAGGCAGCGTTGCCGGCGACGATACTCTTTTGATTGTCGTTGATACAACCGAAAACGCACAAGTAATTATGCAAAAGTTA
>CAOMHR010000162.1 GCA_948482865.1 Christensenellaceae bacterium | reverse complement strand
TTCCATAATTGTCAAATCCTGATAGGGCAAAGCCACGTTTAAAACCGCCGCGGGTTTGAACGAATTTATTAATGAAACCACTTCTTCAACCTTATCCGCATTTACGGTTGCGGTTGAAAGAATTGCTTTGGTCTTGTCTTTCATTTCTTCCGCAACGGCTTTACACTTACTTTCAGTACGGCTTGCTATCATTATTTCGGTGAACACGCCATCCGCCTGACAGCATTTTTTTATTGCAACCTGCGCCACTCCGCCGCAGCCTATTATCAAAAGTTTCATAATTTTTCTCCTTATTCACAGTAATTAAAAAAGTAGTTTTATTTGTCTTCTTCCGCTTCCTTTAAAACGTCAACCACGTAGCGCGGAAGCATAAAAGAGCCAATGTGCAAATTCGCGGTGTAGTACCAGGTCTTTATATTGCGCTTTTTCCACCTTTCGGGGTCAAAGTCGTTTATGGGATGATACTTTTTGCTTGCAAAACCGAACAGCCAATAACCCGAAGGACATGTGGGGATATGCGCCTGATACACCCTTGACACTGGGAAACAACGGAAAACTTTTTGGTGCATTTTGCGGCACTCGGCTTCGTCTTCGTCGTAAAAGGGACTGCCGTGCTGATAGACCATAATACCCGTATCGTTCAGCGCCTTGTAGCAACTTCCGTAAAATTCTTTGGTAAACAGACCTTCGGTAGGTCCGAACGGGTCGGTAGAGTCGTTTATAATCAAGTCGTACTCGCCCACCTTGCCACGCAAAAAACGCAGCTCGTCCTGAATGTACAGATTCACGCGCTTGTCTTCAAGCCCCGCCGCCGTTTCCGGAAAGAATTTTTTTGAAACGTCCACAAACATTTCATCTTCTTCCACGACGTCAATCTGTTCTATTTCGGGATAGTTGCAAAGTTCTTTGGCTACCCCGCCGTCGCCGCCGCCGATAACAAGCACTTTTTTTACGTTGGGATGCACCGCCATAGGGACGTGCGCAACCATCTCGTCGTAAATAAATTCGTCCTTTTCGGAAAAAACGACTTCGCCGTCAAGGGTGATAAATCTGCCCAGATCTTCGCTGTCGAAAACGTCGACCTGCTGGATATCGCTGCGCTCAGAAAAAAGCTGTTTCTTTACCCTTATAGACAGCTTAATATTCGGTGTGTGTATATCCGAAAACCACATTTCCATATCCGTGTTTCTCCTGTATCTATTTTAAAACGTTCAACCTTTCCACTTTAAAATCTTCGGTGCCCTGCATTTTGCACCCCTTGGCTTTTGCGTAGACAATGTATTCTATAATTTCATTGGTTATTAGTTCGCCTGGCGCGAGAATTGGTATTCCGGGCGGATAGCACATTACAAACTCGGCGCATATTTTGCCCGCAGTAGAGCGTATCGGCAAAGAAACTTTATCCGCATAAAACGCCTTCACGGGAGCGACCGCAACTTTTGGTGCGATGTATTCCGCCGAAAGCATACCAGTCTTATCGCGCTTGTACAGCCGTCTCAGGTCGTACAGCGCGCCCACAAGCCTTTCGATATCCTGAAGCCTGTCGCCTATAGAGACGTACGCAAGGATATTGCATATGTCGCCGAACTCGATCTGTATATCGTACTCGTCGCGCAAAATATCGTAAACTTCGATACCGGCAAGTCCCAAATCGCGCGTGTAGACTGCAAGTTTGGTCACGTCGAAATCGTACACGGAAGTGCCGTTTATAAGCTCTTTTCCGTAGGCGTAGTAGTCTCCGACGCCGTTAATTTCCGAACGGGCGTACTCCGCCATTTCTGTAACCCTTTTAAAATACGCGCCGCCGTTCAGAGCCAGATTTCTGCGGCTTATGTCAAGGCTTGCCATAAGAAGATAAGACGCGCTTGTAGTCTGCGTTAAATTTATTATCTGTCTGACGTAGTCGGCGTTCATACTCTTGTTCAAAAGCAACAGCGAGCTTTGGGTAAGGCTTCCGCCAGATTTGTGCATAGACACAGCCGACATATCGGCGCCCGCTTCCATTGCGGACAAAGGCAAATTTCCGCTGAAATAAAAATGCGTTCCGTGCGCTTCGTCAACCAACACTTTCATTTTGTGCGAGTGGGCGATTTTTACGATAGATTTAAGATCGGAACAAATCCCGTAATACGTAGGATTGTTGACAAGGACTGCAACCGCGTCGGGGTTGTCTTCAACCGCTTTTTTAAGCTGCGCGGGTTGCATACCGAGAGATATACCCAATTTTTCGTCAACTTCGGGATTTACGTAAACGGGAACCGCGCCGCAGAGTATAAGCGCGTTGATTGCGCTTTTATGGACGTTGCGCGGCATAATAATTTTGTCGCCCGCCTTGCACACGGACATAATCATACTTTGAACCGCCGAAGTAGTTCCGCCGACCATAAAAAACGAATGAGCCGCGCCGAACGCTTCCGCCGCCAGAATTTCTGCGTCGCGGATTACGGACGACGGGTGACACAAGTCGTCAAGCGGCTTCATAGAGTTTACGTCCAACCCCACGCACTTCTCACCCAACAGCTCCACGAGCTGCGGGTTCCCCCTGCCGCGTTTGTGACCGGGGACGTCAAAGGGAACTATTCTTTTTTTCCTGAACGCTTCCAATGCTTCGTATAACGGCGCACGGTTCTGGCTGAGTTTGTCCATTGTCTTTTTCCTTATATGTAAAATGAAAGACGGCTTTAAATTTAAAGCCGTCTTATAAAATAAGATATGCCGGTTAACGCATATATAAACCGTTTATTCTTGGTTGGGACTTTGGCAGAGTCTATATAGCAAATACTTTTACTACTCTTATTGACCGTTTCACAAGCGACGCCTTTAAAGGCTTTATTAAACTTATAAAATTTGAGCCCGCAGGCAAACGCCCTGCTCAATCAATAATATGGACTCTGAAAAGCTCCACGTATTTAAAGTATAATGCAACAGCCCATTGTTGTCAATTAAAAAAACGTAATAATTGAAATATAGAAAAACTATTGCAATTTACGGCGTTTGCGTTCAGCCTATAAAATCAGAAATGAGTTTCATAATTTGCGCATCTTCCTGCGTTGCCGCTGCAAAATCGAAAGTTTTAAAATACTCTTTATCCGCTTCGCTTTTTACCCGTAAAAGTTTTGCCGTCAGCGCGTCCAAAAGAGTTTGCGCTTCAACGGTATTATAGGGATTATGTCCCTTACCCGCGGCAATATATTTGGTTACGTTTTTACCTTTTGCTTTTGATATCGCTTCGTTATAGACGGGGACTATTTTGTCGCTGTCGCCGTGTATCAGCAGCGTAGGCGCGCCGTTTTTGTCCGCGCACTTAGCAGCCGACAGATTGCCGCGCCTGCCGTATCTGAAAGCATAAATTATATACAAAAACGGTCTTATAATACAGCCGAACGGTTCAGAAACAACATGCGCCGCACCGGCGGCAATCGTCTTCGAAGGCGTATCGGGCGCACCCATTGCAACTACGCCGCTAACCTTTCTTTCACACGAAGCGCACAGCGCGGAATATCCGCCCCAGCTGTGTCCTACCAGATATATTTCAAATCCTTTAAGCCGTTCGTCCGCGCGGGCAAAATCTATCGC